>CAYFQQ010000035.1:0-1835 GCA_964345265.1 uncultured Coxiellaceae bacterium | reverse complement strand
TCCAATTTGTAAAAGTTCTTTAACTGACTCCTTTAGATTTAATAACCTTAATATATTTGTGACTGTTGTTCGGGATTTTCCTACTTTCTGAGCAATCTGTTCATGTGTAAGCATAAACTCATTTATCAACCTTTGATAGCCAGATGCTTCTTCAATCGGGTTCAAATCTTCTCTCTGAAGGTTTTCTATTAAGGCATAGGCTGCTGCTTCCTCATCTGTCACATCACATATTATTGCTGGAATTTCTTCTAGGCCAGCCAATTTAGCTGCTCGCCAACGACGTTCGCCGGCGATAATTTCGCATTTAGATTCGCTAACAGAACGAACGGATGTAATGGAATGGTTCCTGCCTTATAGTGCACCCAAAAATCAAGGCCAAATTTAACAAAATTATAGAGAGTCTACCCCCGTTTTTATATTTAACCCAACCAGCTTTTTAGTAAACCAAATAGCTGGAATCCTAATCAAATTTTTTAGTGGAAAAAATATTTTTTCCTTATTAATTTGATTCAACTCTTGATTGAATTGTTTGGTATAAATTGTTTTAGGCGTTTGGTATTGCAAAGACTGATGAGGTCTTTGTTCATTATAAAAAGCTATATAATTTTTAATACCAAGATAAAGTTCCTGATAGTTATCATATTCGTTCAAATAAATAGCTTCATATTTTATAGTCCGCCAAAAACGTTCTATGAAAATATTGTCCCAACAATGCCCCTTGCTATCCATGCTAATTTTAATATCTAATTGTGTTAATCTATCGATCCAGATATTACTGGTTAGTTGACAGCCTTGATCACTATTGACAATTTCGGGTTTACCATGGCACAGAGCCATTTGTAACGCATCCAGACAATTTTCAGTATCCAGCTCAAAAGATAAACTCCAACCAACAATATAGCGGCTATAAACGTCAATTAAAGCCACCAAGTATACAAATCGTGTACCCAGCTTCAGATAGGTGATATCCACCATCCAGACTTGATTTACTCTCGTGATTTTTATGTCCTGCAGTAAATAGGGAAATTTACGATGCTCCAGATTAGCCCTACTTAGGTGTGGTTTAGGATATAAAGCCTGAATACCGACTAATTGCATTAAGCGTAATACTCTTTTGTTGTTAACTTCCAAACCATGTTTCGTCTTTAGAATAATCTTAATTTTACGATAACCATAAAATGGACATTGCAGCCAGATATCACGGATTAAATTCGTCAGCCAAACATCAGCTTCATCATCCTTATGCTGATAATAAAGTACTGAGCGATGCACACTAAGTAGCTCACATTGCTTGCGTATACTTAATTCAGCATGGTTTTTATTTATAAATGTTAATCGCTGATCCATCTTTAACCCTCGACAACTTTTTTTAAAAATTCAAGCTCCGTCGTTAATTGACCTATACGCTGATATAATTTTGACATTTCCTGTTCGTGTTGGTTTGTTTGACATTTATTTTGACGGTTGAATATTTCACTTCCCTTTTCTTTTAACTGTTTTTTCCACTTATGGACTAATCCATCTGATATCTCATATTGTTGACAAATTTCAACTATTGGTTGTCCTTTTAACGCTGCTAATGCTACTTTGAATTTTAGCATCGCACTATGTGTCTTCTTCATTTTTTTACCCCTTATTATTTAACATTTCTGTTATAGTATACTCTCTATAACGCTGGTCCTAATTATGGGGTGCAGTATATAGAGAAGATAATATTGATTTTGTTAATCTTGTTAAAGGCTTGTCAAGATTTGGGTTATTCGCGGAGGATAATATTGACAAAGGTGAACATGTATCGCAAGAATTATCATCATCAGCAGAAGATCCAAGTAGAG
>CAYFQQ010000034.1:0-4161 GCA_964345265.1 uncultured Coxiellaceae bacterium | reverse complement strand
TGATTCTGATAATGTTAATCAGTGGAAAATAATTCAGAATACACAATAATTGGAGGCATGGGCGGATTATTCCGCCCTTCGTTTTTATGGGATTTTTAAAAAATATTTTTAAGACATATTCTGATATATATTCAGACAAGGTAAAAGTAGACTTTAGACCAATGGAATATATTGAAATAAAAATGAATAAACCATTGATTATAAAATTAAATGAAAAATATGTTTTTCTATGTAAGTTAAGTACAGCTGAGGAACTTATAAAATTTAATGATAGTAAAAATTTAATATTAGATAATCTTGAAAGACTTAATAATATAAAAACAGATAGTATGACATTAAAATATAGTAAGGTATTACATTTTAAATTATTAATTAGATTGTTATATGAAATAAGTAAAAACAATTATAAAGGACGATTTGCAAAATGGAAATATAGAAGATTTTTTGATAAATATTTATTGAATAATATACCAATATTAATAGAAATATTTAAAAATGTGCTTAATTACGAAACACAATTAAAAAAAAAACAAGAGTTCATTCGAAATTTGGATATATTCAACAATGTGTATTCGGACATGACAATTGGCGGGATCTCCTTGAAGGAATTAATCAAGGTGGATCCGGAAACAGGAGAGAAATATTTCGTACAATGAAATTTTTAGAATTATTACATATGTTAGAATATAAAAATGAGTGCACAAAATATCAACAAATGATTGATGATCACTATAAAAGAAAAAACAAAGGCGGTGCAAAAAATAAATGGCATTGAGTAATGAAATTGAAATACTAGTTAAAACCGAAGTTGATAAGGCGATCAAAGATATAAATAAATTCAAAAGTCAAGCCGAAGGTATGGGGAAAAATACTGGTGGAGTTTTAAATCGAGTTAGGGGAAATTGGCTTGCTATGACTGGAGCTATAGCCGCATCTGTTGGTACATTCAAAACAGTAATTTCAATATCAAAGGATTTTGAAGCAGCTATTGCTAGGGTTGCAAGTGTAGCAGGTAAAGAGACAACACCAGCATTGCAACAATTAGCACGGGAGGCTGGTAAAAATACTGTATTTAGTGCAAAAGAGGCAGCAGATGCACTTTATTTTCTTGCAAGTGCGGGGCTAAATGTTAAGGATATGAGTGAGGTATTGACTCCCGCTTTGGATCTTGCAAGCGCAGCAAATCTTGAAATAGCAGAGGCAACTGATCTAGTTGTTGGACAATTAAAAACATTTCAAGCAGATATGGGAAGAGCCGCAGAATTTGCAGATATAATGACTAAGGCGAATCAGCTAGCGAATACAGATGTTAGACAACTCGGGGAGGCAATGAAATTTGTATCGCCTGTTGTTGCTGGTTTGGGTGTGCAATTTAAAGACCTTAATGTTGTGATTGCAGCTATGGCAGACATAGGGATTAAGGGAGGGATGGCAGGCGTACAATTAAGACAGGCATTTACCAGACTATTAAAACCTACAGGAGAGGCAGCGGAAATCCTTAAAAAATATGGCATAACACAGGAACAAATAAATGAATTACTTGACGATCCTATAGAGCTGTTTAAATTATTAAATCCATTAACACAGAATGCAGCAGATGCAGTCACGGTATTTGGGAAAAGACAGTCTGGTGTTATAGCAATAATGAGAGATCAAATTCCTAGACTTGAAGAGCTAAAAGAAGGTATAGAAGGATTTGGCGGGGCAGCAAAAAAAGCGGCAGATGTTCAACTTGATACACTACAAGGAGCACTAAAATTTTTAAAAAGTGCATTTGATGAAATTATTCTTGGGACTACAGGAGAAGGCGGATTAGTAGAAGCATTTACAAATATAGTAAAAGGGCTTGTTATATTATTTAGAAATTTTGCTGAACTTCCTACGCCGATTAAACTTGTTACAGCAGCAGTAATATTATTAACACCTGCATTTATTGCGCTTAGTGCAGCTATGGGACCGATAGGGGCATTGATAACATTGACGGGTATAGCGGTTGCTGGTTTTACGTCTTTATTAGTTGGACAAGGTAGAAGCTTGACAAGAACTACGGAAGAGACAGAAAAATATACTAATGCTGTGAAAGATGCTACAGATATAAATAGAGAATTTGTAAAAGGTATAACATTTAAAAATTTGAAAGATGCACAAAAAGTATTAAGAGATACAAATAAAGAAATTGCTGAGATAAGTAAAAAATTAAGTCAAGTCGGTAAAGTTGATGTAACACAGTTTACAGAAGAAATGCAAAAAGCCTTTGAGTCTCAAGTTAAAATGCATGAAATTAGATTAGAAGGATTAAAAGAGCTTGCACAAAAAGCAAATGAATTTATAAGGAATAATACAATAGAAGAAACTGAGCTTACATCTCAACAAATTCAGGAGATAACAAGTCAATTAGAGGATTTTAAAAAACAAAAAGATAATGAAACTTTAGAAGCTAAAATATTGAGTTTGCAAACATTAAGAGAAAATGTGTTAATGCATTATGAAGAACTTGGACTTGCAGAGACTGAAGCGGCTGAAAAAACAAAATTAATTGATACCGAAATAAAGGCATTAAAAATAAAAAATAGTGAAGAAGCAAGAGATAAGCAGATAGCTGACATACAAAAAGTTATTTCAATTACATCTACATTGACGGGAAAACTTGGAGGTGTATTCACTACATTTCATAATAAACGGTTAATGGAAATAGAAAAACAAAAACAGGATGGGATATTATCTGAAGAAGAGGCAGCAAGCGCTAAAGCAAACGCCGTTAAAAAGTTTGCATATTTTGAAAGAGGTGTAGCAATAGCACGGTCAATAATAGATACTGCTCGAGCTGTTGTAGCCGTACTTCCAAATATTCCTTTGAGTGTGATAATAGGCGCATTAGGAGCGGCGCAGACTGCTGGAATAATAACAACTCCGATTCCAGATGTACCGGCATTTCAGCAAGGAGGCGTTACATCTGGTGGATTTGCTTTAGTAGGTGAAGGCGGGGCAGAATTAGCTGCTTTTCCCACAGGCACACGGATATTTAATAATAAAGAAACAAATGAAATATTAAAAAGTAATATAGTTATAGAAAATTTAAATTTACCTGGAGTTGAAGATCCTGAACAATTTTTTGAGGAAATGCAAAGATTTCAACGTGAAAACGGCGTATTAACAACGGAGGGATAATGGCAAAAGCAACAATTAGAGACGATACAACAACATATACTATACCATATGAAAGAGTTGAAGAACAGCCAATAATTAATGCTAATACTGCTATAACGATAGGTGGGATAGTAAATAGTCAAGAAGATTCAGAAAGGTTAAAAATAATAACGGTATGGAGAATTCCACAAAGTGATATGTCAACAATAAATTCGATATTTAAGAACTATTCGGAATCCTTAAGATATAAACCTAGTCGAGTTTTATGGGATAGGACGGTTATTGAAGAAATACAAATTGTTAGAACTCGAGCTCCACGTATAGAGGAGCGAGTATATAATGGCGCACCATATTTTTATTTGCGAAATGAATTTGAGGAAGTAATTGAGACATGAAAAATGGAAGTACTGATGCTATAACAGAATTTCTTTTATGGAATGCTTGCAATGCAAAAGAAAGAGCGCATCCGGTTGCAGTTGTAAAATACTGGGACGGTGCGGCATTCAAAAAATTAGATGATGTAAAAAGTCTTAATGCGAGTATATCAAATAATAATAAACAACATGGCAAATTTTTGTTAGTTCCTCCAACTAATTCTATGAGGGCAAATATAGATAATAGACAAAGCAAATACAGTCCAGGAACAGGAAACGAATTTGATGGAATACTTATTAGGAATAGAAGGGCAAAAGCATTTATAGGTTATAAGATCGGCGAGGGAGCAACACAAAGTATAGACCATAGTGTTAATGATTATGATATTCTATATCATACAAAAATTGTGAGTACACAAATTAAAAATGATATAACAAGTGCATCTAGTTTTACTAATTTACCAGGGATAACGGATAATTGGACATTTTATGATACTGAAACATACGATGATAGTACATATGCTCCAGAAGGTTATTATTTATCAGATATATTGGAATTTGAAATAGATCAAAAAGTAAAATCTATTACGCTTGATAGTGATGTTACATCTATCGATGTATATATACGAGCAAGTAATGT
>CAYFQQ010000033.1:0-2709 GCA_964345265.1 uncultured Coxiellaceae bacterium | reverse complement strand
CAACAAATATTAATATGGATTCTCCAATAAAAATGAGGCAACATTAGATTATATCTGTAGAATACTGTAGAATTTCTTGATTTTTGTAACTATTAATATTATTTTTCCGAATTAATCATGAAACATATCAATTATGATAATATTCTTTAACGCTATAAACAAAACTAATTTAATAGGAAATAATATGGTAATATCATCAAAAATTATCTTCATGATTATTCTAACTACTCTACTGATCACAGCATCTGCTTTTTCCCAATCCCACGATATTATTTTTGAGCGCATTAGCCTTGAGCAAGGTCTTTCTCAAAATTCCGTTACTTCTATTTTGCAAGATAGCAGAGGATTTATGTGGTTTGGCACACTGGATGGGCTTAACAAATACGATGGATACAATTTTACGGTTTTTAAACATATTCCAGGTGATTCAAATTCGCTTTCTGCTAATACAATCACTTCAATCTTCGAAGATAAGCTGGGAAATCTATGGATCGGAACTATGGCAACCGGTTTGAATAAACTGGACCTACAGACTGGAAAAATTATCCATTTTAAACACGACCCAAAAGATCCAAAGAGTCTTAGTGATGATCGTATCCGTGCAATTTTAGAAGATAGCCAAGGTAACCTTTGGATAGGAACGAAAAATGGTGGGTTAAATTTTTTCGATCGGCAGTTAGAGAGTTTTATTCATTTCGAATATAATCCCGATAATCCTTATAGTATCAGTGATAATCATATCCGGGTCATTTTTGAAGATCAGAACAGAAACCTCTGGATTGGCACGATGACAGGTGGGCTAAATAAACTTGTCCTTCCTGTCTCGTATAATTCAGGGAGCCAACTTGAAGGGCTTGTCCCAAAAGACATTAATTTTATTCATTACAGGCATGACCCCGACAACCCGGAAAGTCTCAGCAATGATCATGTTGAGTCTATTTATGAAGATACCTTTAATAATCTCTGGATTGGCACTTATGGAGGAGGTTTAGATAAGTTAATTCATACCACAAAGGATGTACATTTTGTCCATCACAAAAATGATCCAAGAAATCCGTACAGCATCAGCGATAATTATATTGAAGCTATTTATGAAGATCAATGGGGAAGTCTTTGGATTGCAACCACTCATGGTGGATTAAATATGCTTGTTCCTGCTTCAAGCTCAACGAATGGATCCGATTACCAAACAGATAGATTTATTCATTATAAAAATAATCTTAATAATCCTAAGAGCATTAGCCATAATAATATTGATGCTATTTACCAAGATCGCTCAGGAAATCTCTGGATTGGGACCTGGGGAGGTGGAATAAATAAAGTAAATCGTAAACCCAAGAAATTCACCCATTATAAAAACGCGCCAAGAAACACAAATAGTCTTTGCAATAATTATGTCCGGACCATTTATGAAGATGAAGCCGGTTCTCTTTGGATTGGTACATCAGGAGGTGGTATAGATAGATTTGAGAGAAAAACAGGAAAAATTACACACTATAGAAAAGAATCTAAAAATCCTAATTGTATAAGTAATGACGATGTAAGATCCATCTACATGGATAAATCAGGAACCGTCTGGATAGGAACTTATGGTGGAGGTTTAAATAAGCTTATTCTTACAGCGAACAAAGACAATGGAGTTCGCAATCAAACATATACTTTTATTCATTACAGACATGATCCTGAAAATCCAAATAGCCTCAGTAATGATTATGTTTGGTGCATTCATGAGGACAAGTCTGGCATACTTTGGATTGGGACGAACAATGGTTTAAACAAATTTAACCCTGAATTGGAAATTTTTACACATTATAAACATGATCCAAACAATCCTAACAGTCTAAGTCATAAGATTGTCCGGATTATCCATGAAGACCAATTTGGAAAGCTATGGATTGGGACTTATAATGGCCTTAATCAATTCGATCCTAATACTGAAAAATTTATCCATTATAAACATGACCCAAAGAATCTTAACAGCCTTAGCCATAACAGTATTGTATCAATTTTTGAAGATGAATCTGGAATACTTTGGCTTGGTACCCTGGGAGGGGGTTTAAATAAGCTTGTCCTGAGCGAAAACGAAGGATTCGACCGCAACGCAGAGATATTCATCCATTATAATGAAAAAGACGGTCTACCAAATTCATTTATTCATGCCATACTTGCTGATGAGCACGATAATCTTTGGTTGAGCACGAATATGGGTTTAACTAAATTTAATCCTTCTGATGAAAAAATTAGAAACTATGATGTTAAGGATGGTCTGCAGAGTTGTGAATTTAATGCTGGAGCTACTTTCAAAAGTCAAAGTGGAGAGATGTTTTTTGGTGGTATTAATGGATTTAATAGTTTTTACCCAGCCCAATTACAAGATAACCCTTACATACCACCTGTCATATTGACAGCATTTAAAGTTTTCAATCTAGAAGTAAATTTCGATAGAGCACTCTCTGAAATTACAGAAATCCAGCTTTCATATAAAGATAACTTTTTCTCTTTTGAATTTGCTGCTTTGGATTATACCCATCCAGAAAAAAATCAGTATACTTATATGATGGAAGGATTTGATACAGATTGGATTTATTCTGGCTTTCGTCGTTATGCCAGTTATACTCACCTGGATCCAGGAGACTATCTTTTTAGGGTAAAAGGCTCAAACAATGACGGGGTTTGGAATGAAGAAGGTATTGCAATAAAGATAAAAAT
>CAYFQQ010000032.1:0-1643 GCA_964345265.1 uncultured Coxiellaceae bacterium | reverse complement strand
GAATGTTTGCGTCAGAAGTCCCTGTTAAAATTTGAATTAGAAGCTTTTCATGCTTTCCCATATATCGTTGAATTATACAATGCATTCAACTGATAAAGAAACACTTTAGTATTTAAAATATTTTTTAATATCATTAGAAGTAAAAAAGTTCAGATGAAATATGCATATTTTTTCAGGTTTTAAAAAACTCGACTACAGGAAGGAAGAAAGATCGTTGAAGATTTTTAAACAGATATTCCTGCACTTAGAAACAAATACGTTTAAAAAGAAGTGAAACAGGGTGAAGCTAGCAGATTGACAGCACGTTAGTGCTAAAAATCCTTGTGGTGCTATGTTAGTTCCATAATTCCTTATTTTTAGTCTTTTTAATTAATAGTATTCCACCAACAGAAAGATATAGACCTAGAACTATAAATAGTGTTTTTAAAATATATTGTGAAAATGATACAAGAAATACTCCGCTAGCAAAGCCTGTCACTCCTGCAACCACAATTATTATAGACAAAAACCATTGTCAAAATTTATTGTTTTTAAATGCAAAAATTGCAAGAAGGGCTGGAATAATTAAGACAAAAGCTCTCCCTGTTACCACTTGGGTTGGTTCTTTCATTATGAATAATGAATAACCAAGTTGAGTCAGTTTCAGCCCAAGATAAATACCAACTATTAATTTTGCCTTTTGGATATATTCAAACATTTTATTGATTCAATATTGTTTGTTGTTGGTCTAACAATATATTACATGTAGTTCCTGGTTACCCCAATTTTTGACTAATAATATATTGTTATCTGCTTACTCTTTCAATTTATATTTCTGTTGATTTATATTTGTACTATGCAAATTTTAGCAGATCGTAAGATGCAAGACTACAGGAAGAAGTTATTAAGCATCCTATATCGGCTATTGAGGGCGGTGAAACACTCCTAATGAGATTTAATCGTAAAAAAAAGACAGTCTGAATATGACGTGTCTGTAATCTCTTCTTCATGCCCGGTGTTCACCGCAGTGAATGATCTTCTGCAAGTGTGAACCTTACCTTTACTATTGGTCCGTTCATTTTCATAAATAAAAACCCGGTAGCCAGGCGCAATATCTTCGATTTTATCCGGGGGCCCCATATTCCAATACAATTCGTTGACTGTGCGTCCTTCCCACGACTTCATATCCTTGTACATGGTCGTGCAGCCTGCAATAAGAATCAAGGACAGCAACAATAACTTCTTCACAAGTCCTTCGTACATTTTTTGCTTTTCGTTAGCCGTACTCAACTTTTTTCTCCTTTTTACTTATGTGCGCTAAATAAGTCTACACAGTTTAAGCCTATCGATTAACTGATGTAATTTATAAATTTTAGCCAAAAATCGCAAGCAAGACTTCAGGAAGAAGGAAATATCGTTGAAGATTTATAAACAGATATTCGCTCCAACTATACCTGATGAAAATGAAGGAAGGACTAAAAGTAACAATTATTGGTTGAATTTATGTTCCTCAGTTAATATTTTTATTGCTTCATTTGCATCGTTCTCTAAATAGCTTGCCTCTGGATGCTCTGCGATGCGTTTTAATATAGGTATGTTTTTTTTGCTTTTAAGTTCTTGAAAGGCAAAGATTACTGTCTCTAGCGCCCTGTGATCACTATATC
>CAYFQQ010000031.1:0-7455 GCA_964345265.1 uncultured Coxiellaceae bacterium | reverse complement strand
GACCATATTTCACGATTTGACATGATAAAATTTGCTTTTGAATATCTGTGATGTAATAAATCGATTTGTTTCCCAGCATATTCCCATCCGAGTAATTCTCGGTAAAACTTTGGATATTCTTTAAACTTGATTAATTGATGCATGACTCCAAAGTCGAATCCATACAATATCAGCATTGCTGCTAAGCCATATCCTAGATTAACTTTTAGCCATACAGTAGCGCGATGTTGTATTAATATCGCAACAACTATAATAGTTCCTGATATATAAGCAACTGTTGCCCAGTTTGCATAGGCTCGTGAAACCAGTGATTCTAGAATAATCATTAACAACATGGGCAAACTGAACCACCAAAGTAGCCGTAATCGTTCATCATTCCAGTAGCGTTTTTGAAATACACAGTAAAAATAAATTGGCAGAAAGATTATTGAGAAAACGCCTAATTGGCTAACTATGAAGTTTAGTAGATGGGTTGGATGAAATTGCAAACCATCTATCGCGGCATTATGGTAAATAACGTGTTTAACCGTTGAAAATCCGTGGTGAATATTCCAAATGATGTTTGGTAACAGTACTAATACCGTAACAGACAGCATCAAGTACAATTTTAATGATTTTAGCCAGTACCTTGATTCAGAAGAAAATAATAAGTAAAGCAGCAAGGATAATAAAAACACCAAACCGGTATATTTACTTAATGCACTTAACCCGACTGATATACCAACTAAAATCCAGTAAACTATTTTGTTTTCTTTCAGCGCATAAATTAAAAAATATAATGCTGAAGACCAGAATAGCAACATCAAAGGATCTGTGCTGATGATAGTCGATGAGAAAGCAACGCTTGGAAAAAAAATGAAACTTAGAGCTGACCATTTAGCTTCTTGGTTAGAGAAAAGCTTATTGGCAGATAGATATAGAAAATATGCTATTAGTAAATAGCATATCGGAGTAATAAGACGTACGCCGAAATAGCCATTGTCAAACAGATGAGTAGTTGCAGAAATAACGTAAGCAATCAAAGGTGGCTTTGAGTGATAGCCGAAGCTTAAGCGCTGACTCCATAGCCAGTATTGAGCTTCCTCTATGTTTAAAGGACGATAATTGATCCCTAAATAAATAAGGCGAAATACTGTAATCCCGAGTAATATCCACCAAAAGCTTTTTAATTTGTGTGAACATTGTGTCATTGACGAATTATAAGGTTTACGGAATAAGAAAAGAAATGTTTTCAAGGTTTTGTCGTAAGACCTTAAACATAAATTTTCCCTTTAACTTTGGTTCTGTTATAATCTAGTTGCGAATAAGGAGGTATCAATGGTAAATGCAGCTATATTTCTAGACCTTGATAACACGATATGTAGACATAACACAGCTGAAATATTTATCTCCTATCTTCTAAAACATAATCAGATTTCACTTAGGCATTTATTCCCTGTCTATATAGCTTTATGTCGTTATCGTTTTAAAATGTTTAAAAATTTTAACAGGCTAAAAGATAGGTTATTTTATATTGTCTTTAAAGACAGGTCTTATGATGCAATGATACGATTATATCATGATTGTTTTGATAAGAAATTGTCGCAATACATTAATAAAAATGTTTATTCAATACTGCATGACCATAGAGCCATGAATAGAGATGTTTGGATTGTTTCTGCTTCGCTAGATTTTGTTGTTAAACCTTTTGCAGAATATTTACAAATAGATAAATATCTTGCAAGTCATGCAGAAGTCAAAAACGGCAAATTTACAGGAAAATTGTTAAATGATATTTATCAGAATAAGCTAGCAGCTGTAAAAGATTTGGCTATAAACTACGAATATGATCTTAATTTGTGTTATGCTTATACTGATAGTATTTCTGATAAAGATTTATTGTCCTGTGTCGGACATCCGATTAGTGTTAATCCAGATAATAAATTGCGCAAGCTAGCTATACAGCAGAAGTGGATTATTGAAGAATGGAAATAAGATATAAATGAAATAGCTTGTTTGCAGCATAAAGATTGCTTAGTGTATGATAATGTCAAACTTTTAAATAAATATGCAGCAGATAAAACCATCGCAACATTTAAGCGTTGTTATTCCTGTATTTAATGAAGAAGGAAATATTGCGGTTTTAATTGCAGAGATAAATCAAGCATTAGCACATCATTCGAATTTCGAGATTATTGTAGTGGATGACGGTAGTCAGGATGCGACTTTGCAAGAGTTAAATCGCCTTGCCAAAACTGATTCACATTTGCGTGTATTACGTCATCGTCGTAATTTAGGGCAGAGTGTGGCTATTTATAGTGGAGTTAGTGCTGCAACGATATCTTGGGTAGTTACACTTGACGGTGATGGACAAAATGATCCTAAAGACATTATGAAATTGGTTGAAGCAGCAGAAAATAATATGTTTGATGAGCCGTTGTTAATCGCAGGATATCGTGTTAACCGCAAAGACAGTAGTTGGAAAAGATTTGGTTCCAAATTTGCAAATTGTATTCGTTCTCGCTGTTTGAAAGATCATTGCCAAGATAGCGGTTGCGGTCTTAAGTTATTTCAAAGAGAAGCATTTTTGATGCTTCCTCATTTTAATCATTTACATCGCTATCTGCCTGCCTTATTCCAGCGAGCTGGCGGAAAAGTGATCAATGTATCGGTTAGCCATCGTCCTCGGATTTCAGGAAATTCAAAATATGGTAATTTCGGTCGCCTAAAAGTCGGGATTGCAGATTTATTTGGAGTGGCATGGCTGATGCGTAGACCTTGTATTTCGGAGTTAGAAAATGATACTAAATCATCTGTCAATTAGTGATATTATTTGGTTGACTATCGGTTTTGGTGGCCAAATTGTGTTTACAATGCGCTTTTTAGTGCAATGGTTATATAGCGAAAAATGCCGTCGTAGTGTAATTCCAATAGGCTTTTGGTATTTAAGTATCGTTGGATCCATCACGTTACTTATTTATGCGATTCACAAGCTTGATCCTGTTTTTATCGCAGGGCAATCGTTTGGCATCTTGGTTTATGGCCGAAATTTATACTTTATTTACAAAGAGCGGCAAGGAGTCGAATCAACGATGGGTTCATAAATTAGATTTATAGAGTAAGCTGATGGCTGAAATTCAGAGGGCTAAAGCCCTCTGTTGAGGAGCGACGGGCATCAACAGGCGAACTTTAGTCGCCTGTTTGTTAGTAGTTATTCGGGCGTGATCAAACAAGATAAGTTAGCAATTGTTCAAGTGCATATTGGGTAGCTCGAGATCGGATACTATTACGGTCACCCTTAAAATGCTGTTTAGCAGTGTTGGTTTGCATATTTTTTCTAGCCCAAGCAAAACAAATTGTACCTATAGGCTTTTCTTTGGTTCCACCAGTAGGGCCTGCGATTCCAGTAACTGCGATGCTAATTTGTGCACGACTGCGCATTAAAGCTCCTTCAGCCATTTCTTTTGCTGTCTGTTCACTGACAGCACCAAAGTGCTCAAGAGTTTTTGGATTCACTCCTAACATTTCTTGTTTAGCAGTGTTGCTATAAGTGATAAAACCACGTTCGAACCAGTCAGCACTACCTGATATCGATGTTATAACGTATGCTATTTGCCCAGCGGTACATGATTCTGCTGTCACCAGTGTAAGTTTTTGTGCTTTTAATGTGTTTCCAACTTGTCTGGCTAATTTATCAAAATCTATTGCCATTATTAGTTCCTCGTTCATTTTCAGTGTTCTCATTTTGGACAATTTTAAGTATTATTTCACGTCATACCTTTAGCCGTTTTTCGTCATACCCGCGAAAGCGGGTATCCAGGGATTATGTAAGGAACAGGCATGCCTGTTCCCTACAGGATTCTCGCCTTAGCGAGAATGACAATGGTTCTTACATCAACAAAGATATTTTGCTACACTTACAGCTCATGACCGAACACACACCAATGATGCAGCAATATTTACATATCAAAGCAAAATATCCAAAGACACTATTATTTTACCGCATGGGAGATTTTTATGAACTATTTTATGATGACGCTCATAAAGCCGCTAAGCTTCTGGATATTACTTTAACTGTCCGTGGCCAATCGGCTGGTAAACCGATTCCTATGGCCGGTGTACCATATCATGCAGTAGAAAATTATCTTGCAAAATTAATTAAGTTTGGTGAATCAGTTGCTATTTGTGAGCAAATCGGTGACCCAGCTCTTTGCAAAGGACCTGTAAAACGTGAAGTAACGCGCATAATTACTCCCGGAACAGTAACCGATGAAGCATTGTTAGATGAGCGGTGCGATAATTTATTAGTCGCGGTCCACAATAAAGATAATATTTATGGTTTAGCTTCATTAGATATAACAAGTGGCAATTTTCATGTTATGCAGGTAAGTGGTGATAATGCATTATTAGGGGAGTTAGAAAGGCTTAAACCTGCGGAATTACTGATTAGTGAAGATTCATCCGTTCCATTAAAAAATATGCCAGGCGTAAGGCGCCGATTACCTTGGGAATTTGAATATGATACTGCGCATAATTTACTATCACAGCAATTTCATACTCAGAATTTATCCGGTTTCGGTTGTGACGATTTGCCTATTGCTGTATCTGCGGCTGGTTGTTTGCTGCAATACGTTAAAGAAACCCAACGCACGGCTTTACCACATATCCATAGTCTACATGTTGAACATCATGAAGATAATGTGATTCTTGATGCTGTTTGCCAACGTAACTTAGAAATAGTGACTAATTTACAAGGTGGTCATGATAATACATTGGTTTCTATTTATGATCACACAGCAACAGCGATGGGAAGCCGTTTATTTAAGCGCTGGTTAATTCGTCCATTGCGTAATCACGATTTGTTACGCCAACGTCAACAAGCTATTGAGGAAATTATACAGAATCAGATTTATGCAGATTTATATAGTTTGTTGCGTAAAGTTGGTGATATCGAACGCATTATGGCTCGTATTGCCTTAAAATCAGCTCGCCCCAGAGATTTAATGCAGCTACGTAATGCATTTACAATATTACCCTTAATCCAGGATCAACTTAGACAAATAAATTCAAATAAAATTAATATGTTGAAACAGGAAATTAATTTATTTTCTGAGTTAAAAGAATTATTAATAAAAGCCATAGTAGAAAATCCACCAATAGTCATTCGGGATGGTGGGGTTATTGCAGAAGGTTACGATCGAGAACTGGATGAATTAAACAGTATTAGTAAAAATGCTGGGCAATTTTTAATAGATCTAGAGATTCGTGAAAAGCAACGAACCGGAATTCCTACACTGAAAGTTGGTTATAATCGAATTCATGGCTATTATATTGAGATTAGCCGTGCTCAAGCCAGACAAGCTCCAGATGAATATATTCGTCGCCAAACTTTAAAAAATGGTGAGCGATACATAACTCCAGAGCTTAAAGAATTTGAGAATAAAGCTTTAAGCAGCAAAAGCCGTGCTCTAGCGCGAGAAAAATTTCTATATGAACAATTGTTAGATAAGTTAGTGCAACATTTAAGACCTCTGCAAGAGTGTGCAGCTAGCCTAGCTGAGTTAGATGTTTTGAACAATTTGGCAGAACGTGCTGAAACTTTACACTTAATAAAACCGGAATTTAGAGCAAAACCAGGGATTTATATTCAAGAAGGTCGCCATCCGGTAATCGAACAAGTCCTAGATCAACCCTTTATTCCCAATGATATTCATTTAGATGATGACAGGCGCATGTTAATAATTACTGGGCCAAATATGGGTGGAAAATCTACTTACATGCGCCAGACAGCCTTAATTGTACTGCTTGCTTATATTGGTAGTTTTATTCCAGCTAAGCATGCCGCAATTGGTCGGATTGATCGTATTTTTACTAGAATCGGTGCATCTGATGAAATAGCCAGTGGACGGTCGACTTTTATGGTGGAAATGACCGAAACAGCTAATATATTGCACAATGCTAGTGAAAGTAGCTTGGTTTTAATGGATGAGATTGGTCGCGGGACAAGTACTTTTGACGGTTTATCATTGGCATGGGCATCTGCTGCCAGTTTGGCTAGTGAAGTAAAAGCATTTACATTATTTGCTACACATTATTTCGAACTGACTCTACTTCCGGATCATATTCCGAGTATTGTTAATGTTCACCTTGATGCAACTGAATATGAGGATGGTATTGTGTTTCTTCATAAAGTAAATGAGGGCCCGGCTAATCAGAGTTACGGTTTACAAGTTGCCCAATTAGCCGGCATTCCAAATCATGTTATTAAACAGGCTAAACAAAAGCTCTATGAGTTGGAAAATCATGCTGCAATAGGGGTTAAACCAAATAAGGATACTCAACAGCCGGATTTATTTGCTCAACAATCTAATCCAGTATTAGTGAGACTAGAAAGTATCAAACCCGATGAAGTAACACCGCGCCAGGCTTTAGAAATAATTTATCAATTAAAAAAACTGTTGGTAAAATAATACTATGGAAGAACTGTTAAAACTGTTTGGAAAAACATATTCGGAAGAGCTTGGTATTAATTTAAAATCAAGAAAATCATCTGAAATCTTTAAGTGGTTTATAGCTTCTATTTTATTTGGTGCAAGGATTTCTGAAACGATTGCTAAACATACTTACCAGGCTTTAGAAAAATATAAGCTTTTGACTCCTCAGGCTATTATTAAAGCAGGTTGGAAATTTTTGGTTACTCATGTTATGGCTGAAGGTGGCTATGTAAGATATGATGAGAAAACTAGCGCAACGTTGCTTGAAATATGTGAGAAGTTGCTAAATGAATATAGTGGTGATTTAAATCGCTTGCATGATATGGCTTCAGATTATGAAGATCTAGAACAAAGGCTAATTGCTTTCAAAGGAATCGGTCCTGTAACAGTTAATATCTTTTTGCGAGAATTGCGAGGAATATGGAAAAAAGCTAATCCTCCATTCTGTGATTTTGTGTTGTTGGCAGCGAAGTATCTAGGGGTTAAGGATATAAACAAATACTGGCAAAAACACAAGATTAGAGGTTATAAATTGGTGAATTTCGAAGCTGCGTTGCTTCGAGTGGGAAAAGACTATTGCCATAAGAATAAGTATGAAACATGCCCCTTGAGGCGTAATTGTTTGAAGTAGTAAATATTTTATGTTACGTCATTCCGCGGCTTGACCGCGGAATCCAGTGCGAACGGAACAGGCATGCCTGTTCCCTACAAAATTCTGCTTTGCAGAAATAACCAAATATGATTTTTTTCCTCCCTAGCCTTGGCGAAGCAGGGTTAATGGTTTGTTAATGTTTATAGTCTATTATTAGCATAGTAATAACATATTGAAATACAACATGTTTGAGCAAACTACATCAAGAGAAGGCGTTGTTGAATAAATAGCTTAATAACGATCGTCATTCCCGCGAAAGCGGGAATCTCATATCAATGGCAATTAATATGCAGGCATTCCAAGTTGATTCATTTTATTACAGCAATTCTA
>CAYFQQ010000030.1:0-1646 GCA_964345265.1 uncultured Coxiellaceae bacterium | reverse complement strand
AATTAATTGAGAAAATGAATCTTTCATGGCGCGATTTATATTACGACATTATTCAATAACTAATTTGAGATTCCCGCTTGCGCGGGAATGACGGAACATTTATTCAACAACGCCATATTAGAATATAAATTAGTAAAAAAATTTACGTCTATACTATACTTGCTAAATATATTGAAAATAGTAGTATATGACCACATTTCATTGAGAAAGAAACATGTGTAAAAGAAACCTAATATTAGCAATAATACTATTATTTTGCTGTGGATTTGCTTCAAAAATTCTAGCAAAACAACATGGTGCTAGCCAAAAACATCAGATGCCACCAACAGTAGTTGAAATTGCAAAGGCACAAAGTAAAATTTGGCAAGATTCAATTTCGAGCACCGGTACCATTTCGGCATTTAATGGAATTAAGCTAAGCCCTGAAATACCTGGCAGAATTACTAAAATTTATTTTAAATCAGGACAATTTGTAGAACAAGGTGTACCTTTAATTCAGATATACCCCGACGTTATAAAAGCACAACTCGAAAAAGCACAAGCACAGCTAAAATTAAGCAAACTTGAATATCAAAGGGACTTAAAACTATATAAGAAGAAATTTGTCAGTAAAGAAGAACTAGATAAACTAAAAGCAAATCTCGACAGTGCTATGGCAGAAGTTAATTTGCAAAATGCCCAATTGAAACAATATTTACTTACTGCACCATTCAGCGGCAAACTTGGTTTGCGTAAGGTTAGTCTTGGCGATTATGTTAATCCCGGCGAAGATTTAGTGAGCCTGCAATCCGTTAACCCAATGCTGGTCGATTTTAGCGTGCCTCAAGTTTATCAGGGAGAAATTCAAGTAGGAGATCAGGTGACAATTACCTCTGATGCTCTGCCAAAAGCTTACAGTGGAAAAATTTCTGCTATTGATTCAATCGTTGACCCAAATAGTAGAATGATAGGCATACAAGCATCTGTTCCTAATAATGATCACATTCTAGTACCAGGAACTTTTGTCGAAGTGAAAATAAAAATTAAACATGCATATCCTGTTATAGTGATTCCAACTACCGCCTTAGTTTATTCAACGAGTGGTAATTACGTTTACCGCATGATAAATCATAAGGCTGTAAAAACTAACATTACTCTAGGAAAGATGTTAAAGAACAATCAGATCATTGTTATACAAGGATTGCATGATGGTGATGTTGTTATTATCGGTGGGCAAGTAAAATTGTTTGATGGCTCTCCGGTTTTAACTGAACAAGAGTATCAAAGTGCAGCTGCTCAAATGCCAAATAAAAAATAAACAGTTAAAATATGCAAAAAAGATTCACAGATATTTTTATTCAACGTCCAGTATTTGCTACCTGCATTAGTCTATTGATATTTGCAGCCGGAATTGTCTCATTTTTTAAAATGGATGTTCGTTTATACCCTAAAATCGATACTTCAATAGTAAATATTACTGTCGAATATCCTGGTGCTAATTCAGAGGTAATGGAAGGGTTCGTTGCCACACCTATAGAAGAAGCGGTATCTTCAGTAGATGGCATCGATTACATCACTTCACAAAGTATTCAGGGGCAAACCACAGTTACAGTTAATCTCAATCTTGGCTATGACGTAAATACAGCTGTTACTGATATCACTAATCA
>CAYFQQ010000029.1:0-2075 GCA_964345265.1 uncultured Coxiellaceae bacterium | reverse complement strand
GAGGAAAATTTTGATTAGGTTTGAAAGGTATTTTATAAAACGTTGCAAACTTGTTTCTACTATTTCCTCCAATATGCAGAAGAAATTATTAGAAATGGGGATTCCAGAATATAGAACAGTTTTCTTTCCAAATTGGGTGGATATTGATCTGATTAAACCTCTTGCTAAATCTAGTAAATTACGTCGGGATTTGAACCTTAGCGATAAGGACATTGTATGTTTTTATTCTGGAAATTTAGGGAAAAAACAAGGTTTGGAAATTATTATCGATGCTGCTGATAAATTAAAGAATAGACAACACTTGGTTTTTGTAATAGGAGGCAGCGGACCATATAAGGAAAGATTGCAACGGTTGATTTCAGCTAGAAAAGTTACTAATGTTATTTGGTTACCATTACAGCCTTTATCTAGATTAAATGAGTTATTAAATTTAGCTGATATTCATTTATTACCGCAAAGAAAAGAAGCAGCTGATTTGGTTATGCCGTCAAAATTGGGGTATATGTTGGCTAGTGGGAGACCAATAGTGGCAACAGCGTTACCAGGTACGCAGTTATACAATGTTGTAAAAAATGTTGGCCAAGTAACAAAACCCGGTGATGTAACCAGTTTTGTTGCCGCAATAGAAAAATTAACTAATGATTTTGAATATAGGAAAAAATTAGGAGAAAATGCCCGAAAATATGCGGAGGATAGTTTAGATAAAGAAGTTATTCTGGATGCTTACGAACGACATCTAAATAGACTTATAGGAAGTTAATTATGTTTTATAAAGGCCTATTAAGAGAGCATATGTTGGTTTTATCTTGGTTTACCAAGTTAATTGATTTACTTCTATTTTTAGTATCGGGCTTATTAGCCTTTTATTTTCAGTTTCACCATTTATATTTCGATCAACTTTATATCACTTCTTTTGCATTTGAAGCTTTATTAGTTCTTCCTGTATTTTCATTTTTTAGTGTATATAAATCTTTTTTTGATCAAAGTTTGCTTAGATATTTGGGGTCACTTTATTTGGCAATTATTAGTGTAATGGTGTTACTTGCTGCAGTTGCATTTATTACTAAAACTGGTTCTTATTTTTCTCGAGCATGGTTTTGTATGTGGATAGCAAATACTATTGGGTTATTAACTATTTCTCGTGTACTACTATGGTATATATTGCGGATGATGCGAAAACATAGCTGGAATCAGCGCCGAGTTATCGTAATCGGTATTGGAAGCGTAGGACAAAGCTTAATAGAGCGTGTAGCTAAAGCATCCTGGTCAGGATTTAAAATTGTTGATGTGTTTGATGATAGTCCTACACAAAACGAAGAGACGTGTATTTGTGATATTAATGTTAAAAAAACGCCGATCGATATAGAGAAATACGTTAAAGAGAATGCCGTAGATGAAATTTGGCTAGCACTGCCATTGAAAGCCAAGAGTAAAATCATGAAAATTGTAAAAGCTTTACGCCATAATATAATTACTATTCGTTATTTCCCAGATATATTTAATTTGAATCTGCTTAACTGTTCTATTACAGAGGTTTTTGGCCTATCTGCAATTAATATTGTGTCTTCACCTATGATCGGTATTAACCGTGTAGTTAAGGCTATAGAGGATCGGGTTTTAGCGATATTAATATTATTATTTCTAAGTCCATTTATGCTTATCATTGCGTTGTTAGTTAAATTAAGTTCACCCGGTTCCGTTTTTTTTCATCAAGAAAGAGTAAGTTTGAATGGAAAGAAATTTAATATGTTAAAGTTTCGTTCAATGCCTGTAGATGCTGAAAAAAATACTGGCGCAATTTGGGCACATAAAGAAGATAATAGAGCTACAAGGTTCGGTTCTTTTTTACGTAAGACTAGCCTTGATGAATTACCGCAATTTATTAACGTATTACACGGTGATATGTCTATTGTGGGGCCACGTCCCGAACGGCAGGTTTTTGTGGATAAATTTAAGTATGATATACCTAATTATATGCAAAAACATTTAGTAAAAGCTGGGATTACAGGTTGGGCGCAGGTGAATGGTTGGCGTGGTAATACGAGTTTAGAAAAGCGCATTGAATATGATCTTTA
>CAYFQQ010000028.1:0-4372 GCA_964345265.1 uncultured Coxiellaceae bacterium | reverse complement strand
AATTAATTGAGAAAATGAATCTTTCATGGCGCGATTTATATTACGACATTATTCAATAACTAATTTGAGATTCCCGCTTGCGCGGGAATGACGGAACATTTATTCAACAACGCCATATTGTGTTCATATTCTGGTCCCAAATTTTGGTGTACTCCTCTATGAGCAGAGAAAAATATTCTGTTGACATCTTGACAGTGCTAGTTTATTTTCTGTCCGCCTTCGTAGAAGACTACAACTTAAGCTCGAGGATCGATATATTGTTAATTTATTTAGAGGGGTAATTGATGCGTAGATTATTATTAATATTGTTGTCTGCTGTTCTACTTTATGGTTGTGCTTCACAACCTCAACTTAATCCATTGCAAGTTCAGACCATGCAGACTCGGGAGTTTAGTGTTACTAAGCGACAGGCTTATGATGCTACTGTGACTGTATTACAGAATAAAGGTTATGAAATCAAATCGGCGAACTTTGATACTGGTATTGTTACTGCACAGAGTCCTACAATTTCCAAAGCGTTTAGAGGCAGGTCTCATAATACTGTGAGTGCATATGTTACTAACACTCGAAAAAGTGGCAAAAGTGTTAGCCGAATACGGATAAGCAATATGCTAACCAGAGAAATTCCTGAGACCGATACTTCTTTCTTAATAGGATCTTTTGTTAGTACCAGAAGAAATATCAATACAAAGGATGAACAAGTTTTGGATCCTGAATTTTATAAAGAAGTTTTTAATGAAATTAGGCAGCAATTATTTGTAGCTGATTCATTGTAAGTAAATGTTAGATTTGCTTCTTTACTAATTTCTCAATTTGTTCCTGAACTTGCTTACGAAAATGTAGGGGACGAGGAATGTAATTAAATGGGTCTTTGCTACCACCGGTTCCACTTATAACGATGGAGCCGTAATTTAGAATGCGACCGGGAATACTCTGTCGCACATGAATGCTCTCGATTTTATCTAGAAATATTTCTAAGGAGTTACGTCGTATTAGGCCGATCTTCATTAAGACTCGTTTATCAGTGATAGCATATTCGGATGTAACGTAAACTATAAAACTAGATATAGCATGTATTATGGCTACAATAAATGCGCCAAAACTAAGCAGAATATGCAAAGGGATATCGAGTAATAAAGTAACAGTATTTAATCCTAAACTAGGTCCATAGATAAGTATTAATAAACTTATTATTAACCATAAAAAAATTGAAGCAAAAACTATTCTATGAGGTCTGGTATAAAAAATAAGTTTTTCATCATGCATTAATGTGTTGTGGACATATTTCATAAAATAATCCTATTTATATTCTGTGGTGGTCATATAGTCTACTTTTCGAAAGCCTCGTGGCAGTTTATTACCTCTACGACCACGTTCTCCTTGGTAGTATGCTAAATTATTTGGTTTAAGAGTCAACTGACGTTTTCCAGAATACAAAATTAGACTGCTGTTTTCGTTTAGTACTGCTAAATCTACCATATATTCCTCATGTGTGGCTATACGGGAAGCCGGAATATTAATTATTTTATTACCTTTACCACGTGACAGAATTGGCAGATAAGCGAGTGGGAATAATAGTAAACGCCCTTCATTGGTTACTGCAACAAGGTATTGGTTATCTATATTCGTGATTGCTCGGGGTATTAATGCTTGTGATCCTTTAGGTACGGTTAATAATGCTTTTCCGTTACGGTTCTTAGTGTAAAAGTCTTCTAGTTTAGCAATAAAACCGTAGCCAGCATCAGAAGCAACTAGAAAGTATTGTTTAGGATCACCTATCATAACTCCGGTAAAGGTGGCAGCTCCCGGAGGATTGAATAAGCTTGTTAATGGTTCGCCCTGACCTCGTGCGGAACGTAGTTTATGAGCTGGAAATGAATAACTACGACCCGTAGAATCTAAAAATATTGCTGATTGATTACTATAACCAAATGCGGCTAATTTAAAACTGTCTCCTGCTTTGTAATTCAATGTAGTCGAATCAATATCATGACCTTTAGCTGATCTGATCCAACCTTTATTAGATAAAATTATTGTTATGGGTTCAGTTGGTATGATAGCTTCCTCGCGTATTATTTTTGCCTCAGTACGTTCTACAATAGGTGAGCGACGTTGATCACCATATTTCTCAGCATCCTCCAATAATTCTTCACGAATTAATTTTTTTAAGCGTTGCTTAGAAGCTAAAATTTTTTCTAAAGTGTTTCGTTCTTCTTCAAGTTCTTGTTGTTCGCGCTTGATTTTAATTTCTTCTAATTTTGCTAAATTTCGCAATTTCAATTCCAAAATAGCTTCAGCCTGGATGTCGCTAAGATTAAATTGCTTTATTAAAATGGGCTTAGGTTTATCTTGATTACGAATGATGCCAATAATTTCATCGATATTAAGATAAGCGATCATTAGTCCTTGCAAAATATGTAAGCGTTCCAGGATTTTATCTAGGCGGTATTGTAAGCGGCGGCGTACAGTATCAGTGCGATATTGTAACCATTCTTTAAGAATATCCAATAAGCTTTTTACCTGTGGCCGACCATCGATGCCAATCATATTTAAATTAACTCGGTATGAATGTTCCAAATCAGTAGTAGCAAACAGGTGTGACATCAATGATTCAACGTCTATACGATTAGAGCGGGGTACAATTACGATTCGGGTTGGATTTTCATGGTCAGATTCATCACGGATATCAATAACCATAGGCAATTTTTTTGCCTGCATTTGTGAAGCTATCTGTTCTTGAATTTTGGCACCGGATACCTGATGTGGCAGAGCGGTGATAATAATTTCTCCATTATCTTTAATATAAGTAGCGCGCATACGAATGCTGCCAACGCCTTTACTATATATTTCGTATAACTCTGACTTTGCAGTGATAATTTCGGCTTCGGTCGGAAAATCAGGTCCCGCGACATGTTCGCAAATTTGTTGTAGAGTGCTATTTGGTTCATCAAGCAATTGAATGCAAGCAGTAGCTACTTCTCGTAAATTGTGTGGAGGAATATCGGTTGCCATGCCTACAGCAATTCCGGTCGCGCCATTTAATAGTACATTAGGTACTCTGGCTGGCAATAATTTGGGTTCTTCTAAGGTTCCATCGAAATTTGCTGTCCAATCTGCTGTACCTTGACCCAATTCCTTTAGCAATAATCCTGCATAAAGAGATAAACGTGATTCTGTATAACGCATAGCGGCGAACGATTTGGGATCATCTGCTGATCCCCAATTACCCTGACCGTCAATTAATGGATATCGATAAGAGAAATTTTGTGCCATTAAGACCATTGCTTCATAACAGGCGACGTCACCATGCGGATGATATTTACCTAATACGTCACCAACGGTACGAGCAGATTTTTTGAACTTTGCTGTAGCTTTGAGACCGAGTTCAGACATAGCATAAACAATACGTCGTTGTACCGGTTTTAAACCATCGCTAATGTGAGGAAGAGCACGATCAAGAATGACATACATAGAATAGTCAAGGTATGCTTTTTCTGCAAAGAGCCTTAACGGCTTTTGTTCGGAGACTAAGGGGACATACATAACATTTATACTTTTATATCATGAGGGACATAATAACATTTTTTGAAAGGATAAATGTTATGTATGTCCCTCATATCTTATTCAATCGTGATCTTGCGGCCGATACGCTTGCCTGTTTTGTAAGCAGTAATTGTTAAAACCCCATCTTTGAATTTGGCATTAATTTTTTCTGGATCGACATCAGGTAAGCTAAAACGTCGGCAAAATGTACCTCTGACTCGTTCCTTACGCACATAACCTTTTACTTCTTCTTTTTCCTCTTTTTCTTTTTCGCCTTTGATGGTAAGAACCCCTTCTTCCATTTGGATGTCAATATCTTTACGCTCAACGCCTGGGACGTCGACCGTTATTAGATATTTATCGTCTTCTTCTTTGATATCGGTTGCGGGAAAAGGCAATCGCCATGACCATGGTCTTGCTCCTTCCTCCCACTCCTCGAGCCATCTGTCTATGATATCTGGCTCTTCTCCAAAAAGAGAACGCAGCATTCTGCTATGCCTTGGTTTAATTAAATGATGCATGATTAATTCCTCCTATATTTTAGTATTTTCGTTATTCCTGCAACCCTTCTCGTCATCCCGCGGCTTGACCGCGGGATCCAGAGCTTGCAGGCGCAGTGTAATAAACGTCCTTGTTGCTGGATTCTGGCCAATCCATGGCCAGAATGACGAAATTAAATCCTTAAGTTGACGCCTATGCGAGGACGCCTTTATTCAGCAATTCTAATTTTGACCAATTTTAAGTGCTATTTCACGTCATACCCGCGAAGGCGGGTATCCAAAGAGCCCCAAATTAAATGGATTCTCGCATTCGCGAGAATGACAGCATC
>CAYFQQ010000027.1:0-11302 GCA_964345265.1 uncultured Coxiellaceae bacterium | reverse complement strand
TCATTAAGCTGTTTTTCTAATCTATGTCGGTGTTTACTTGTAGCAATTGCTAATTTATAACCTGATGCTTTTAAATAACGCAAAGTTTCTATTGCACCATCAAAAAAAGTTGCTTCATTTGAATAAGTTGCATAGTTTTCTAAATGTTGATCATGAAACCGTTCATAGTTTACATTAGGAAATAAAATATCGCATTGATCCTTCAAATTTAAACCGATAGTATCATGAATTGCTTTTATTGAAGGTTTTTGCAATTTGAGATCATTTGCAGTCGACAAAATACTTTTAACGATAACATCGGTACTTTCCATTAAAGTACCATCCCAGTCAAATATTAGTAACTTATAATTTTTGAATGATTTTTGTGCCACCCATATATCCCCATAAAACTTCTGGAATATGAATATTTCCATCATTATCTTGGTAATTTTCGATGATAGATATTAATGTACGGCCAACAGCTAATCCGGATCCGTTCAATGTGTGCAATAACTCAGGTTTATTCGTTTTAGGATTACGCCAGCGAGCCTGCATCCGTCGTGCTTGAAATGCTTCGAAATTGCTACAAGATGATATTTCACGATAGTTATTTTGTCCTGGTAGCCAAACCTCTAGATCATATGTTTTTGACGATGCGAATCCTAATTCACAAGCACATAACGCGATAACACGATAAGGTAAATTTATTTTTTGTAACACGGCTTCTGCATGAGCCGTCAATTCTTCTAATGCATTATATGAGTTTTCCGGTTTAACCATTTGAACAAGCTCCACTTTTTCAAACTGATGGTGACGAATCATGCCATGCATATCTTTTCCATATGAACCTGCTTCGCTGCGGAAGCAAGGAGTGTGAGCAACATATTTAAGTGGTAAATCTTGTGATTCGATAATAGTTTCACGTACAAGGTTTGTTACAGGAACTTCAGCGGTTGGAATTAAGCTATAATTTGTTTTAGAAATGTGGAATAACTCATTGTAGAATTTAGGTAAATTACCTGTGCCATATAAGCTATTTGCATTCACTAAATAGGGTACGTATACTTCCTCGTAACCATGTATATTAGTGTGTAAATCTAACATAAATTGGGTTAGAGCACGTTGCAATTGTGCTAATTTTCCTTTCAATACTACAAAGCGGGTTCCGGAAATTTTAGCAGCTGTTGCAAAGTCCATCAGACCAAGTCCCTCACCTAATTCAACATGATCTTTAATTTTAAAATCAAATTTTTTTATTTCTCCCCAGTGACGAACTTCTAAATTATCTTCTTCGGTAGCACCTTCGGGAACGGACTCATGTGGCAAATTTGGAATATAATCATATACTTGCTGTAATTCTTCCTGAAGTTTCTTTAATTCTATTTTTTTTGTTTCTAGATCTTGATTTAATTTTTCCATTTGCCCCGTCATTGAAATGATATCTTTACCCGCAATTTTGTTAATACCTATTTCTTTGGAGCGTTTATTACGTTCACTTTGTAATTCTTGTAACTCAATTTGTAACGTTTTTCGCTTTTTCTCTAAATCTTGAATTTTATCAATTTCTAATTTATATCCGCGTTTTATTAGTTGCTCATAAACCTTATTAAGATTCTCTCGTAAGTATTTGGAATCTAGCATTTTTCTCTCTTTCGCTTATCCATGTTTCGTAACTTTGTTAATTTTTCGGTAATTTTTATTTCAAGACCACGATTAACCGGAAAATAATAACATTTTTCATCCATTTTTTCAGGAAAATACTTTTCTCCAGCCGCATATGCATCTGGTTCATCATGCGCATATCGATATTTTTTACCATAACCTAATTGTTTCATTAGTTTAGTTGGCGCATTACGCAAATATAAAGGAACTTCTAGTGAACCATAATTTTTAACATCACTCATGGCATCTGTAAAAGCAGTATACGTAGCATTACTTTTGGGCGCACAAGCTAAATATATTACCGCTTGAGCAATGGCTAGCTCCCCTTCTGGACTTCCTAAGCGTTGGTAAACTTGCCAAGCATCAATAGCTAAAGTGAGCGCTCTAGGATCAGCATTACCAATATCTTCACTTGCCATTCGCACTACCCTTCGTGCTATATATTCAGGATCGCAGCCACCGTCTAACATACGGCATAACCAGTATAAAGCCGCATCTGGTGATGAGCCACGTACAGATTTGTGTAGTGCCGAAATTTGATCGTAAAAATTTTCCCCACCTTTATCAAAACGTCGCAGACCATTACTTAACACTTCTTGTAAAATTTGTTTAGTAATGATTTCTTTGTTATCTTTTTGTATTGCAAAATCAGCACAAATTTCCAGATAATTTAATGCTTGACGAGCATCACCATCTGCAGCTTGTGCAAGCATTACTTGTAACTCTATAGGAATTTCCAAATTTCTATTACCTAATCCTCTCTCTTTATCTTTCAAAGCCATGTTTATAATTTGTAATATGTCTTCTTGCTGTAGGCTCTTTAACACGTAAACTCTAGTACGAGACAATAAGGCATTATTCAATTCAAAAGAGGGATTTTCAGTAGTAGCTCCAATTAAAACAAATACATTATTTTCTACATAAGGTAGAAAAGCATCTTGTTGAGACTTGTTAAATCTATGAACTTCATCGACGAATAAAATTGTAGCTTGATTATTATCCTCCATAGCATGCTTTGCTCGTACCACAATTGCACGTATGTCTTTGACTCCAGCTAAAACTGCAGAGATATTTTCAATACGAGCATTACTGCTTTCTGCCAATATTTTTGCTAACGTCGTTTTACCACTTCCGGGAGGACCCCACAAGATCATCGAATGTAAACAATGATTTTCAATAATTTGCCACAAAGGCTTCCCATGACCAATTAAATGATCTTGACCATAGAATTCATCCAGATTACGCGGTCGTAATCGTGTAGCTAATGGTTGTGTTTGTATTGTTACCACCAATATTTTTCAGAATTGTCTTTCGACTTAGTTTTTAAGTTACTTACATTAGGGCTCGATTGTAATCCTTGTTTTGGACTCGATTGCAATCCAGCTTGTGGTCCTCTTACTTGATACACTGGTTGTCTGCATACTCCGCCTTTACACAATTGTTGAGATGGAGGTTTTGTGCATAATGCAATATTGAGATTGGTAGTTTTAATTAATTGGATTCTCATCTCAATGCGTTCAGCAAATATTTGATTGCGTAAACTTGAGACTCTGTTTACAAGATTATTAACTACTTGCTGGTTGATTTTGGGCTGATTTAATTGGGCTTCTAAAGTCTTTTCATAAGCTAGTAATTGTCCTCTGAGAGGAGTTACTGCCTTATTAAATTCATTGATAATTTCATTGGCTTTTGCCTTCTGTGTAAAAGTAAGTTGTTGATATTGAGGACATTGGCTGAGATAGACTGTTGCAAAAACATTTACAGTATAACTTAAAAGAAATCCAGAAAATGCATAAAATAAAACAATTTTTTGTATTCTCATAATTTATCTCCTGTTGTTTTAATCTGAGTATTCAGATTATAAGTGATAATTTCGAAAAGAAGAAGAAAATTTTCGCATGCTCTAAAACATTATTGCAACAGGCGACTTAAGTCGCCTGTTGAATTGAGTGTCTTTGAGGCATTTACTGCAAAAGATGGCTTTAATCCTCTGTTCACAGGAATGACAGCTCAAAATGCAAGTTGCTAAAAACATTAAAAAAGTTTGCATAAACATATATAATTCCACAGAATAAAAATGGAGAGGAAATGGCATGAAATTAAAAAATGCTTCACTATTACGCCAACAGGCCTATATAAATGGCAAATGGCTAAATGCTGAGGACAACAAGACTTTTACTGTAACAAATCCCGCAACTCAAAAAGCGACTGGTAAAGTTGCCGATTTAGCTGTAAAAGAAACGAAACAGGCCATTGAAGCTGCACAACGAGCTTTTTTAACATGGCGAGATAGATCTCCTGGACAACGTTCAGATATTTTGACAACCTGGGCACAGTTGATTAGAGATAATTTGAATGATTTGGCTGTCATCTTAACCAGTGAACAAGGCAAACCATTGAGCGAGGCCAAAGGTGAAATCGAAGCTTCAGCAGAAAGCATTGAGTGGGCAGCAGAACAAAGCAAAAGAGTTTATGGTGAAGTAATACCGCAGCCTGCTGCAGATACACGAGGTTTAGTCATCAAGCAGCCAATTGGAGTTGTTGGTGCAATTACCCCATGGAATTATCCAAGTGGAACGGTTACCCATAAAATTGCTCCAGCTATTGCAGCAGGATGTTCGGTAGTATTGAAACCTTCTAAGGAAACGCCATATTCGGCATTGGCCTTAGCATTATTAGCTGAAAAAGCGGGACTGCCTCCAGGCGTATTTAATGTTATAACCAGCAGCCAAGCTGAAAGTATTGGCAAAGAACTAACTGGAAATCCATTGGTGAGAAAAATTAGTTTCACTGGTTCTACTGAGACTGGCAAATTATTTATGCGTCAATCGGCGGATACGGTGAAAAAAATCTCTTTAGAACTCGGCGGTAATGCTCCATTTATCGTTTTCGAAGACGCTGATTTAAATATTGTTATTAAAGATGCTTTGACTAGAAAATTTATTAACTGCGGTCAAGTTTGTATTTGTGTGAATCGATTTTTAGTTCAGGATAGTCTATATGATGAGTTTATTAAGCGATTTAAGAAGGCAATGGATAAAATTAAGATTGGTAATGGAATGGATCAAACTACTACCATGGGACCGCTTGTCAATAAGGAAGCTGTAGTAAAAGTCGAAACGCTTATTAGTGACGCTGTTAAAAAAGGTGCCAAAATAATTAAAGGAGGTAAAAGACATTCGCTTGGTGGCACTTTCTTCGAGCCAACGCTTATAAAGGATGTAACACCTGATATGGCCATAGCTAAACAGGAAATTTTTGGCCCTGTAGCTAGCGTGCAACGTTTTTCTACCTTGAATGAAGCAATTAAAATTGCTAATGACACTCATTATGGGTTAGCAAGTTATTTTTATACGCATGATATAAGTCGCATATTTCGTATTTCTGAGCAACTTGAATATGGCGTAGTTTTCGCTAATTGTGTGCAAGGTATTTCACAAGCTGCTCCATTTGGTGGTTTTAAGCAATCTGGTATTGGGCATGAAGGCGGTAAACAATGTGTTGAAGAATTTTGTGAAACCAAATATATTGCCATCGGTGGTATTTAGATTAAAAATATTATGAGAACTTTAGGAATATGCTTTGGCGCAACAACGCTACAAGCGGTTATTTTACGAAACGATTCAAATACTAAATTCACAGAATTTACCACTAGAATTCCTCACGAAGGCAATCCTAAAAAAGTTTTCTTGGATCTCCTCGAATCTCTTGATCTATCTAAAATTGATGCTATTGCAGTTACCGGGCGAAACTTTCGTAAAAATGTACAATTGAGTTCGATTTCTGAAGCAGTAGCTATCGAACAGGCAATAAAAGCAACATATCCCAATAATGACTTTCCTGATTTTGTAATCAGTTCTGGTGGTGAAACCCAGCTTGCATATAAGATTGGTAAAAATGGTAACATTATTTCTGTTCACTCGGGAAATAAGTGTGCATCTGGGACCGGAGAATTTTTTCTACAACAAATTGGGCGGATGAATTTACCATTAGAAGAAGCTGTACAAATAGCAAGCACAGGAGTTCCTCATAAAATCGCTGGTCGCTGTAGTGTGTTTTGTAAAAGTGACTGTACTCATGCCTTAAACAAAGGAGAACCAAAAGAAAATATTGTCGCTGGTCTTTGTAACATGATGGTTGACAGAATGCTTGAGCTTTTAAAAGATAAAAGACCAAAGAAAATAACTTTCATTGGGGGAGGATCATTAAATCCAACGTTGGTAAATAACCTGTCTAAACAAATAAATATAATTGATGTTCCAAAACATTCAGCAACATTTGAAGCGTATGGAGCGGCTTTGTGGGCATGTGAAAATCGCTGCATCTCGATACCAAAAAATATAACGCAACTAGTTAACCAAGAAACATATTCATTCGGATTTCACCAACCACTCTTTAAAACGACTTCACTAGTTACCTTTAAAACCAGTCAACAGACACAAATTATCTTAGGCGAAACTTATATTTTAGGTCTTGATGTTGGCTCAACAACTACTAAAGCTGTTTTGATGCATAAGGATAGCCAGCAAGTTGCCGCTTCTTATTATGGACGTACCAATGGAAACCCTGTTGCGGCTTCGAGAGAATGTTATGCTGCTATACGTAAGCAAATAGCCGAAAAAGATATTAATATAGTAGCTCTTGGAGTAACGGGCTCGGGACGTCAAATAGCAGCTCTTCATGCGTTAAGTAATTTTGTGATAAATGAAATTATTGCCCATGCTACTGCAGCGGGATATTTCGATTCAGAAGTAGACACCATTTTTGAAATCGGTGGCCAAGATGCTAAATATACCTATCTGACTAACGGGGTTCCATCCGATTATGCTATGAATGAAGCTTGTAGCGCTGGCACTGGTTCGTTCTTGGAAGAATCGGCCAAAGAATCACTGAATGTTAAAACCGAAGCAATTGGAGATTTAGCACTACAAGGCGAAACACCACCCAATTTTACAGACCAGTGTGCTGCTTTTATCTCTAGTGATATTAAACGTGCTAGTCAAGAGGGAATAAACAAGAACAATATTCTTGCTGGCTTGGTATATTCGATATGCCTCAATTATTTAAATCGAGTTAAAGAATCGCGTCCCATGGGTAAAAAGATATTTATGCAAGGAGGAGTTTGTTACAACAAAGCAGTTCCGGTCGCTATGGCATCATTAATTAAAACGCCTATCATAGTGCCTCCCGATCCAGGATTGATGGGCGCTTTTGGTGTAGCCTTAGAAGTGAAAAAGCAGCTTGATCTAGGTTTAATGCAAGCTGGTAATGTGAATCTCGATGCGCTTATAAAACGTGAAGCTAAAACTGTAGGCAGTTTTTTATGTAGTGGTGGCAAAGAAAAATGTGATCGAAAATGTGAAATAGCAAAAATTAGCATTGATGGCAAGATTCATCCGTTTGGTGGCATTTGTGATCGTTATTATAATTTAAGACTTAATAAAATAATCGATCCTGCTGAATATGATTATGTTGCCATTCGACAACAGCTATTATTCAAAAAATATCTACCATTGCAGAATTCAGGGATAAGAACAATGGGCATTATGCGTTCTTTTCTAACTCATTCGCTTGCTCCGCTTTATACAAATTTCTTTAGTAATTTAGGATTTAAAGTTGTTCTAGCTGATGAGATTGATCAACAAGGTATATCCAGAATCGAGGCTGCTTTTTGTCTACCAGCCGAGATTAGTCATGGCAGTTTTTTAAATCTGATTGGAAAGAATCTTGATTATATCTTTCTACCACATATTATGGAGATTCCAATTTCTGAAGAACAAGTCTACGGCAAAACATGTGTGTTCGTTCAAGGTGAACCATATTATTTAACAACTACTTTCCGTAAAGAAATCGAACAATCGAATTCAAAAATTCTATCCCCCATTCTAAATATGGCTAAAGAGTATAAGCAGGCTCAAAACACACTCGTTAATATGGCAGATAGTATCGGAATTTCTAAAAAAGTTGCCAAAGATACATTTAATAAAGCAGTGCAAACACAACAGCAATTCGAAACGGAATTACTGGATTATGGTAAAAAGGCTCTAGCGTATTTGAATACCCATCCAGAAAACTTTGCAATTGTGCTTGTAGGAAGACCGTATAATGCATTTAGTGATGATGCTAACATGGGAATACCACATAAAGTTGCTTCTCGTGGAATTATGATTATTCCCTTCGATATGTTACCAATTAGTCATTATTCCATAGACAAGAAAATATACTGGGCTATGGGGCAAAAAATTATGCAAGCAGCAAAAATGATAAAACAGTATAAAAATTTATTTGGATTTTATATAACTAACTTTTCCTGTGGTCCAGACTCTTTTATTTTGGGTTATTTTCGTAATTATATGGGTATGAAACCTTCGCTTACTCTAGAATTAGATCAACATACCGCTGATGCAGGAATTGACACCCGTATTGAAGCTGCGCTTAGCATCATGAAAGCATATCGTACAATACTCGGTTCTCCTGCCGAACCTGTTGATATAACTTACAAGCCGGCACAGGTGATTTATGAAAGAAATCCCTATGTAATTTCTTCGAGTGGCACAAAATATCAACTACAAGATACTCAAGTTGAAATAGTATTTCCTTCAATGGGAGAACTTGGTACCAAGGGACTTGCAACTATCTTCCGCAGCTTTGGTATCACTGGCCACGCACTACCTGTTCCAAATAAAGATATACTTCTAGAAGGCAAGAAAAACACATTATGTAAAGAATGCCTACCTTACATATTGACCACAGGTTCTTTCATGTATTATTTAAAAAATAAACAAGATATCAATAAAATCACTCTTCTATTTATGGTAACTGGCGAAGGACCTTGTAGATTAGGTCAATACTGTAAAGCATTGCAACAAACTATTCATAAAAACAAGATACCTAATGCGGCAGTATTTACTTTGACTGATGAAAACTGCTATGCAGGTCTCGGAATCAGAGTACTAATTCGATGCTGGCAAGCTATGGTATCTTTTGATGTTTTAAATGAGATCAAAAGCATGCTTGCTGTAACCGCACAAAATAAACATACAGCAATCCAAGAATTTAAAAATATTTGGCGACAAGAAATAATACCTTTTCTTGAAGGAAAATCGCCCACTTCCTTAACCAAAGTGTTAACAAAAATCAATACTCGCTTAAAACAAATCCCATTAAAACACGATCCTAATACTGTTCCTGTCATTTCATTGATTGGTGAAATTTTTGTCAGACAAGAAGAATTTTCTCGACAGAATATTACAAATTATCTTGAACAACGCGGCTTTGTGGTAAAAGTTGCCCCAGTTAGCGAATACCTCTGTTACAGCAATTATCTTATTAACAAAAAATTAGGGAAACCAAAACTTTCATTACTAGAAAGAACAAAAACCAAAATTACTATGCAAATTCAAACCTGGTGGGAAAATCATATCAAGTCTATTTTAGCAAAATCTGGTTTATATAAATTCGAAATGCAAGAAATAGATAAAACTATTCAAACTGCACAGCATCTAATTAATGAAAATCTCATGGGAGAAGGCATTCTAACTGTCGGGCTTGGCTTACGTGAAATTCTCCATGATTCGTGCGGAGTTGTCTCTATAGGACCATTTGGTTGTATGCCATCTCGTTTAGCAGAATCGATTTTACGCAAGGAAATGAATGTGGTAGGTAAACAACGGTTAGCAGGCTGGGAACAAAAAGCTTTAGAGTTTAAAGATATTGATACATTCCCGTATTTATTTATAGAAACCGACGGTAATCCTTTTCCACAGATGATTGAGGCTAATTTAGAAGCTTTTATTTTGCAAGCTAAAAGAGTACATAATAGAATGATGGAGTTAAAATGATGGCGGATAATAAATATATAGAACAGTTACGTAAACTGGTGATCGATTTCTTGGCCGCTTATAATGTACGCGTCTATTTATATGGTTCCTATGCTAAAGGAACAGCACATAAAACTTCAGACGTAGATATTGCTATACTTCCTAAAGGTAAAATACCTAAAGACTTATTTTCCCGTTTGCGTGAAGCTATAGAAGAAAGTACAATTCCATATAATGTAGATGTAACTGACCTCACTCAAGTAAGTGATGAATTTCGACGCCAAATACTAAAGGATGCTATATTGTGGAAAGATTACAACAAAGAATAAAAATTGCAAAACAAGCTTTATCGAAACTGGATGAGGTTTTACAGATGCAACCTAATACCGTTGTTAGAGATGCCTCTATACAGCGTTTTGAGTTCTGCGTAGAAGCCGTTTGGAAAATGGCACAGCTCTATTTACGCAAAAAAGAAGGATTAGATTTAGGCTCTCCAAAACAAGTTATGCGTAACTGTTTCACACTGGGTTTGCTAAATAAAGATCAAACACAAACATGTTTACGCATGATAGATGACCGTAATTTAACAGTGCATACTTACGACGAAGAACTTGCTGAGAAAATTTTTAGTAAAATTAAAGAATATGCCAAAATAATGCATGGTTTATTAACTCAGATCGAAAATAAAATTCAGAAATAATAATACTTTATTGAGTAATTCTCTTTATATTCTATGACGCAAGCGATTTATGAAACATATGGGTGCATTTAAATAGTTATGTGACATGAATAATAAAAAAACTTAGTTTTTGAGGAAATGGGTTAAATAATAATAATTTATGTTTGAAACTGAAAAACTGACAAATAATCATCATATAATTACAGATACAACAGATACATTTAAAGCTGTTATTCGTATGAATCCACGGGATGCTATGGTCTTTTGTCAAATAAACATAAGTAAGGAAGAAAGTATACCAAATACACTACGCGATTTTGGAACTTTTTTTTACGAAAATTATGGTGGGAAATCACTTATTCAGGTAAATCAGGAAGATTACGATACATTTATAAACGCAGGATTTAGCGAGACTCCAGTAAATGCAGATACAGCAAGGTTAATGAAGTTTAGTAACTTCATGACCATCGCAAGTAACAAACAATCCGTCTCGTATAATCTCGATAAATTCAAATCACAACAATATATAATGCTCTCATCTCCAGAGAATTACTCTGATAAATATGAAGCCTTATTTCAATTTAAATGCCAAAATGCAACTTTTGTTACACAAGAAAAGATTGAAAAAGGGATATATTCTGCAGAAGCAGAAGAAGATAAAATAAAGAATGAATTCGTGCGATATTTTACTATTGTAGAAAATAATAAAATAATTGCTACTTTAATGGTCGTTATGCATGGGAATATGGCGTACGTATCTGATTATATTGTTCGCAAGGACAAACGAGGTAATGGCTTGGGACAAGCTATTATTGTTAAAGCGTTCGAACAACTCAAAGTAGATAAGTTATGGTTCATTGCTGGTGTACAAAATCGTGTCACGAATCATCTTTATGACGAAGTATTTCAATCTTCGATAATTGATTCTAAACTACAAAAAGAATATGGTCTATTTGTAAAGTTTGGTCCCCCAGGACCAATTTTGCTTTCTGCTGCTGGACGCGAGAAAAAACATGATCATGATCCTGAGGTCACTATTACCGGGAATTTCAAACTATAAATCCAGCAATTCTCATTTTGTTAATTAAATCTACTTCATTGGCATTTAAATTTTGTCATCCCGTCATGGATTGACGGGATCCAGGCTACGGGGATGTAAAAA
>CAYFQQ010000026.1:0-5838 GCA_964345265.1 uncultured Coxiellaceae bacterium | reverse complement strand
ATCCAATAAGGATAAATGGATAAGACTTGTTTTTATGATATTATTTGCTGTAGTAATTTATTGGGTAGCATTGATACTTGTTTGGCTTATAGCTGCATTTCAGTTTATTTATGCATTACTTGTTAGTAAACCTAATCAGGCACTGCTTCCTTTTGCAAACAGCCTTAGCCAATACATTCATCAAATAGTTATGTTTTTAACTTTTGTTACTGAGGAAAAGCCTTTTCCATTCAAATCGTGGCCGAGTGCAGAGGAAGTTGCTAAACCTAAAAAAGTCAGTAGCGTAAAGAAAACAGAGAAGAAAGAATAGTAAAAACTTAGTATTAACTTAATTTCCCGCAACAATGCTTGTATTTTTTCCCTGAACCGCATGGACATGGGGCATTACGGCCAACTTTAGGAGTGTGTCTCACTATTGGTTCTCTAGGCTGAAGTTTCTCAGGAGTGATTTCTGCTTCTTGCTCAGCTTCAAGAGCACCTCTTGCATCAGCATGTAAAAATTGCATATTTTGCTGTCTTGCTTTAGCTTGTTGGCGTTGTTGTTCTTCTGCTTCGCGTAAGTCTTCCTCAGCTCTAACTTGTACAGAATATAAAGTACTTATTACATCATACTTTAAACTTTCTAGCATTTCGCTAAACATCTTAAAAGCTTCACGCTTGTATGCCTGTTTAGGGTCTTGTTGTGCGTAACCACGCAGATGAATACCTTCACGAAGATGATCCATAGCTGCTAAATGCTCTCTCCATTGAGTATCTAAAATTTGTAACATGGTAGATTTTTCTAAATGCCGCATCAGTTTTCCGCTAATACGTTCTTCTTTAGTTCTGTAATTGTTTATCAATTCATTCAATATACGCTCACGTAGAGATTCTTCATGTAAACTTTCGTCTTCCTTAAGCCATTTGTTAATTTCGAGATGTAAACCGAAGTCTTGTTGAGTTTGTCGCTCTAGTCCAGGAATGTCCCATTGTTCTTCGATACTTTGTGGAGGAATATAACAGCTAATCAAATTGTTAACTACATCTTCACGAATGGATTCGATAGTATCTGCAATATCTTCTGTAGCCATTAATTCATTACGTTGTTCATAAACAACTTTGCGCTGATCATTAGCCACATCATCGTATTGCAGTAATTGTTTACGGATATCGAAGTTATGTCCTTCGACTTTACGCTGTGCATTTTCAATTGCGCGAGTTATAAAAGAGTGTTCAATCGCTTCGTTTTCTCTCATGCCCAATTTTTTCATAATTGCTCCAACCCGTTCTGAAGCAAATATGCGCATTAAGTTATCTTCCAATGATAAATAAAATCGTGACGAGCCCGGATCTCCTTGACGACCAGAACGACCACGAAGCTGGTTATCAATACGTCGTGCTTCATGGCGCTCAGAGCCGATAATATGCAATCCACCCGCTTCTATAACTTGATTATGGCGCTTTTGCCATTCTGCTTTAATTTTTTGGATTTCTTCTTCAGTAGGGTTTTCCAGAGCAGCTAATTCAGCTTCTAAATTGCCTCCTAACACGATGTCTGTACCTCGGCCAGCCATATTAGTAGCAATAGTGACAGTGCCAGGTCTTCCTGCTTGAGCAATAATTTTTGCTTCTTTTTCGTGGTATTTAGCGTTTAGTACTTGATGAGAAATGTTTTCTTTATCAAGTAATTTAGATAAATATTCAGAAGTTTCGATAGCAATTGTTCCGACTAATACTGGTTGCCCTCTTTGTTGACAATCTTTGATGTCTTCAATGAGCATATTGAATTTTTCTCTAGCGTTGAGATAAATTCGGTCACCAAAATCCTTACGAATCATAGGCATGTTAGTTGGAATGACCACTACGTCTAGACCGTAAATTTGTCGAAACTCGTAAGCTTCGGTGTCAGCTGTGCCAGTCATTCCGGATAGTTTTTCATAAAGACGGAAATAGTTTTGAAAGGTAATTGAAGCAAGAGTCTGATTTTCACCTTGTACAGTAACTCCTTCTTTTGCTTCTACTGCCTGGTGTAAGCCGTCTGACCAACGTCTGCCTTCCATAGTGCGGCCAGTATGCTCGTCAACTATAACAACTTCACTATTTTTAACTATATAATCTACATCACGATGAAATAAAGAGTGAGCTCGCAGAGCAGCATTTAAATAATGCATGTAAATAATATTAGCCGCATCGTACAAGCTTTTACCTTCCTTTAATAATCCTGCTTCAGTAAATAATCTTTCAACATGCCGATGGCCTTCTTCAGTCAAGAATGCTTGTTTAGTCTTTTCATCTACTCCGTAATCACCCGGACCATCTTTTTCCTTTTGTTTAGTTAATTTGGGAATTAATTTGTCGACTTTAATATATAACTCGGAACCTTCTTCACTTGGTCCAGAAATAATTAATGGAGTACGGGCTTCATCAATCAGAATAGAATCTACTTCATCAACAATGGCAAAATACAGTTCTCGTTGCACTTTGTCTTCAAGGCTAAATGCCATATTATCGCGTAAATAGTCAAACCCAAATTCGTTGTTGGTACCATAAACAACATCACAATTGTAAGCAGCTTTCTTTTCTTCATGTGATTGGTTAGGTGAAATTACACCGACACTAAGTCCTAGAAATTCGTAAATAGGTCCCATCCAGTTAGCATCACGTTTGGCCAAATAGTCATTTACAGTAACAATATGTATACCCTTTCCAGTCAAAGCATTTAAGTAAACTGGCATAGTGGCAACTAATGTTTTACCTTCACCGGTGCGCATTTCCGCAATTTTGCCACTATGTAATACCATAGCGCCTATTAATTGCACATCAAAGTGACGCATTTTAAGAGTACGGACACTGGCTTCACGTACTACTGCAAAAGTTTCTGGTAACAGGCTGTTTAGTTTTTCTCCTTTGTTATATCGTTCTTTGAATTCATCGGTTTTAGCGCGTAATTCGGCATCAGACAATGCCTGCATCGCAGGTTCTAAAGCGTTAATTTCCGTTACCGTTTTGCTCAAAAGCTTTAGAGTACGTTCGTTACTAGTTCCGATAAATTTTTTAAGTAGCTTTCTAATCATAATCAAATACTGCAATATGCTGTTTTAGTCTATTGTATATTCCAAAAATCACCACCATCCATACGAAATTACCTAGTACAGCATTTCTTAGAAAGGGCAGGGCAGCAATATAACAACTGATCAATCCATTAAAATCTTTGGAATATAAAGGTGTTGCTAACCAAGAGCCAAAATTACTCCAGGTCCAAAAGATTAGAGTCGAGATTCCTACATACGTAATCAGTTTTTTAGTACTGTATGATTTGGATAATCTAGACCCTAATAACACTATAAACGCAAAACCACTATAAGTAAAAAATGCCCAATATCCAAAGATAGGATGACCATTGAAATAAGCAATAGCTATATTACTTATAGTATAGCATATAAACATAGTGATTAATGCCAATCCCTGGGATAAATTGGATCCGGCAAATAAACATAAGTTGGTAAGAGGCGTTACGTTTGGTGGGTGAGGTATAAGTCTTCCTAAAACACCAAGAACAATGTAAACGATGATGAATTTCTTGTTTTTGTCCTGCATATTAATTCTCGTCATTATAATATAAAATAGTATTATGACCATTGTAAAAGAACCGACTTCTATTAAGCAAATATTAACTGCTAATAAAAATATAACTAAGCTAATAAAAAAATCTTCGTCGTTACAGAATCTAAATCGTCTATTTCAAGAGATGCTCAATAATAACCTGAGTAAACACTGTCAAATAGCGGAGAAGACTAAGGATTCATTGGTAGTTATAGTTGACAATGCTTCATGGGCAACCAATTTACGTTATGCAATTCCTGATATTATAAAAACTTTGCGAACTCAACCTGAGTTCAAGGGTCTGCAAAGTATTCATTATCACATAAGCCGCTATTCCATGCCACCAACTGCGTCGCCCCAGCAGAAAAATTCTACAGATATGCAAAATGCTAGAATGTTAAAAGAACTTGCAGCAGAGAAAGAAAAATCAAAATGAAACAGTTTGCCTATAATCTGAAACGCCTTATTCAAGTTTTAGGTGATGGTAATTACCATTCAGGGATTTCGTTGGGAAAGGAACTCAATATTACTCGAAGTGCAGTTTGGAAATTCGTCAATCAGTTAAAAAACTATGATATACAAATCGACTCAAGTGGAGCTTATGGTTATCGTTTACAACAGCCGTTAAAATTACTCGATGCTGTTACCATTAAAAAATATATACAGCAAAAGCCTTGTGACATAATAATATTCGATAGTATTTCTTCTACTAATGATTATTTAAAAACCTGTTTAGACTCAAAAACGAATCCTCAAATATTTTTAGCTGAACAACAAACTGCAGGTAGAGGACGGTTTGGTAGAAATTGGTATTCTCCTTTTGGCCAAAATATCTATTTATCATGTTTATGGCATTTTGATAAAGATATCAGTGAACTTTCAAGTCTAAGTCTTATGGTCAGTCTTGCCATTATCAAAACTCTTGTTGACTACGGTATCAACACAAGCCTTAAGATTAAGTGGCCCAATGATATCTTGTATGATCACCAAAAACTTGCCGGTACTTTAATAGAAATGGTTGCAGAATCTCATGCTAGCTCGCAGGCTATAGTCGGAATAGGTCTAAACGTCAATATGTTTTTCGATGTAAATGATAAGATCAATCAAAATTGGACATCAATTGCAAAAATTCTAGGAAATTATCAGGACAGAAATGTACTAACAGGAATGTTGCTAAATAATCTTTTTAATTATCTTTCAGAATTCAATAACAAAGGTTTTACTGAGTTTTTATCAGAATGGCAGAAATACGATTATTTAATTGGTAAGCAAATTAAATTAATTAACAATAAAAAAATTATCATAGGTGTGGCTCTCGGTATTAATAAACGAGGATGTTTAGTTTTAAAACATGATGATGATAATAAAGTGATAGAATATTCTTCAGGTGATACTACTCTTGCGTAAAGAAAAATATTACAATTTAGGTAACATCGATGGGCAGGCGAGGAAGTTTGCTAAGCAATTAGCTCCATTTAGAGAAAAGCATAACATAGCAAAGTTGAAGCCTGAAAAAACAGCATTACTAATTATCGATATGCAAGATTTTTTTCTAAATGAACAATCGCATGCACATGTTCCCAGCATGCAGGCGATTGTTCCCAAGTTAAAGAATCTTCAGGATCATTTTCTGCAAAATAATTTAACCGTAATACAAACAAAACATAGCAATACAATTGAAGATGCCGGACAGATGATGAGTTGGTGGGGGGCAATATTAATGCCAAGTGATCCAATGGTTAGGATAATACCTGAATTGGCAGATTCACGAATTCCAGTTATTTCAAAATCCCAATATGATGCTTTTTGCAAAACTGATTTAGAACATAGATTAAGAAATGATGGAATTGAGCAAGTAATCATTAGTGGTGTAATGACTCACTTATGTTGTGAATCCACAGCACGTGCAGCCTTTTTTAAAGGTTTTGATGTATTCTTTATAATCGATGGCGTAGCAACTTACAATGAGCAATTTCATTTTAACTCGTTGTATAATTTAGCTCACGGATTTGCAACAATGATATTGAGCGATGAAATATTATCCAGCAGGGGACATACATAAATTTATCCTTTTAGTTCGTTCAGCTCAGTTTCTATTTCGAATTTTCTACCAATGAAAGTAACCATAGCAATTGTCTTCGCATGATAAATCATTAATACTTCTTTTCAGTACTAATATACCAATAAATTCTAGTACTGTAAATATATAAATGATTATTTCAGCAATTCTAATTTTGACCAATTTTAAGTGCTATT
>CAYFQQ010000025.1:0-2349 GCA_964345265.1 uncultured Coxiellaceae bacterium | reverse complement strand
ATGCTGTCATTCTCGCGAATGCGAGAATCCATTTAATTTGGGGCTCTTTGGATACCCGCCTTCGCGGGTATGACGTGAAATAGCACTTAAAATTGGTCAAAATTAGAATTGCTGTGTAATTTGAGTAATTGAATATCTAAGTCGTATAAAGTACACTAATTTTCGATTCGGAGTGTAGCTCAGCCTGGTAGAGCACTGTCTTCGGGAGGCAGGGGTCGCTGGTTCAAATCCAGTCACTCCGATCATTAGGCTCAGCAATACTATATTCTCCATATCTATGGAATGATTTTAAGGTCTTAATTTTACGTATTGCCATCTGCTCTCCTTTCTTTTGTAATTCTATCCATAAATTTATTTTTGTTTGTAAATTGAGCCAGTAATCTGGTGAAATATTAAATAATTTCGCGAATCTTAATGCTGTATCTGGAATGATAGCGCGCTTATCTTTAATAATTTCATTTATTCTACGCCTTGTAATACCGGTTAATTCAGCCAATTTGGTTTGAGTTAAATTATATGGATCCATAAACTCCTCAAGCAAAATTTCTCCAGGCGTAAATGGTTTTCTTTTTGTGATATTCATCTCATTGCTCCTAATGTTATTGTAACATAGTATATTTATTGATATCCTACCGTTAAAATATTTAATGGGAGAAAAACTTATGGCAAATACTAGAGAAATTAACTGCGGAAATTTTGTTGAACTTTTAGCATCAAAGGCTTCGGTTCCAGGTGGAGGGGGAGCGGCAGCTTTTGGTGGTGCTATCGGAATGGCGCTTTCAAATATGGTCGGAAACTTGACCATTGGTAAGAAAAAATATGCAGAAGTTGAAGATGAGGTGAAGCAATTGGTAACAAAGGGCGATGCGGTGATTAATGAATTAATGGATCTAATTGATAAAGATGCTGTTGTTTTTGAGCCGTTATCGAAAGCTTATGGTCTTCCTAAAGATACGCCGGAGCAAGCTAAACATAAAGAAGAAGTGATTGAACAATGTTGTAAAGAGGCATGTACCATTCCACTTGCCATTATGCGCAAAGCATATGAAGGCATTATGATTCATAAAAGAATGGGTGAAATCGGCACTTTGATTGCAATTTCTGATGTCGGTTGTGGAGTGACTTTTTTGAAATCGGCATTGATTGCAGCAAGACTGAACGTTTTGATCAACTTTAAATTCATTAAAGACCAGGCCTATATTGAAAAGAATAAGCAGGAAATGGAGCAACTTTACACAGACGGATGCAGTGTTGCTGACAGAACGTTAGAGCTAGTAATTGACAAAATTAGTAAGTAGAGGGTTTAAAAATGGTAGAAATTTTAAAAGGCAAACCAGTTGCAGACGCAATCAAAGCGGAACTTACAGAAAAGATTGCTAAATTAAAAGAAAAAAATATTACTCCGAAACTTGGTATTATCCGGGTTGGGGCACGTTCTGATGATTTATATTACGAGAGCGGCGCGAAAAAAGCCTGTGACTCTATTGGCATGAATTACGAAGTTTTTGAATATCCAGAAAATGTTGTTCAGAATGATTTCGAGAAACAAGTGATTTCAATCGGAAATAAAAAAGATATAAATGGTATATTGATGTTTGCGCCGTTGCCAAAAAGTCTAGACGAAAAGCAAATTCGTTCATTAATTCCTGTTGCAAAGGATATTGACTGTATGAATATTGCCAGTGCAGGTCAAGTTTATGCTGATGAACTTACTGCATTCCCACCATGTACACCAGCTGCTTGTATGGAGATGTTACATTTTTATAATATTCTAATTAAAGGGAAACGTTGTGTTGTATTGGGCAGATCTCTTGTTGTTGGCAAACCGACAGCGATGTTATTGTTGCGTGAACACGGTACGGTCACGATTTGTCATTCGCGTACAGTCGATTTGCCAGATGTGTGCAAAGAGGCTGACATATTGGTTGCTGCTATTGGTCGTGCAAGAATGGTAAATGCAGACTATGTAAAAAAAGGTCAAATTGTAATCGATGTTGGTATCAATGCTGATCCTGATAATCCTGGGAAATATTGTGGAGATGTAGATTTTGATGCAGTTGAACCTATTGTTGATAGAATTTCTCCGGTTCCAGGAGGAGTAGGTTCTATTACTACAGCAATGCTGTGTAAACATACCGTTATGGCAAGCGAAACATAATTTGATTAGAAATATATAAAAGTTCAGCAATTCTCATTTTGTTAATTAAATCTACTTCATTGGCATTTAAACTTTGTCATCCCGTCATGGATTGACGGGATCCAGGCTACAGGGATGTAAAAAGATCATATTTGTTTGGTAATTATGACAAAGTGCGTAATAATTTCTATGCATTAATGGAAAAGGAGTGG
>CAYFQQ010000024.1:0-3997 GCA_964345265.1 uncultured Coxiellaceae bacterium | reverse complement strand
TTTACAATATAGAAAACATCGTAATAACCCTTCTGAAGTGCCATTGAGTACACCAATTATGACATTATTAGTTGGTTTGGCTTTAATTGCTTTGTCATTTATTCCATTACAAATGTAGTTATAAAGGAGAATCTTGATGCGGATAATTCTATTAGGATGTCCAGGTGTGGGAAAGGGAACTCAGGCCAAATTTATTTGTGAGAGATATAATACACCACAAATTGCTACTGGAGATATGCTGAGAGCTGCAGTTAAAAACGAGTCTAAATTGGGCAAGGCAGTAAAAAAAATTATGCAGCAAGGAAAGTTAATACCAGACGAGATAATAATTGCTTTAGTTAAAGAACGTATTAATCAACCTGACTGTAAAAATGGATATCTATTGGATGGATTTCCTAGAACGATTCCTCAGGCACAAGCGATTGAAAATGCGAATATTAAAATCGATTATGTTATTGAAATATATGTTGATGATAAGGAGATCGTGAAACGTCTAACTGGACGGCGGGTACACCCTAATTCTGGGCGTATTTATCATATTGTATACAATCCTCCTAAAGTTGAAGATAGAGATGATATTACCAATGAACCGTTGATACAAAGAGAGGATGATAAGATAGAAACAGTTCGTAAGAGATTGAATGTTTATCATCAACAAACAGAACCTTTAGTGAATTTTTATCGGAATTTATCGAAACGTAAAAACACATCACCTATTTTTGTTCGCATTGACGGTACAGATTCAGTAGAGAAAGTCCGTGAGCGAATATTTAAGGTATTAAACACCAATAAATAGGATAAAGCGATCATAGGGAACAGGCATGCCTGTTCCCTATATTTTTTTAATTATTTTTTTGCTTTACGAGTAGGTTTTCTTTTAGCTGCACGTTTTTTAGCTGCAGGTTTCCTGGCAGCGACTTTTTTAGCTGCAGGTTTTTTGACTGCGACTTTTTTAGCTTTAACTTTTTTCTTCGGTCTTTTTTTAGCATAAACTTTTTCAAATTTAGCTTCTGCCATTACCCAAGCTCTGTGTAAAGCTTTTCTCTTGGCCATTTCCTTTTTTGCACAAAGTTTTGTGCATTTTTGCATAGCAACTTCCCCTGCCTTTTTGAGTTTTGCTTCCCAACGTTTATCTTGGGTTGCTAATTTCCTTTTCCATGCATTAGCTTCTCTAGCTGCTTTTCTTACCGCAGCGCGTAAATTTTTACGAGCGGTTTTTAATTCTGCAGTTAGTTTTACTATGCGCCTGCTTAATGCAGGAGTGACAGGTTTTGTTTTTTTTCCTGTTGGCATTATTAATTCTCCTAAATTTTAAAATGAATACGTTGATAGTTTACAGTGAAAATTAATAAATTCAAATAATTTTAATATAAATTTTCTTGTTTTTTGTTGCTTTTGATATAATTCTTTGTGATATGCATGATAATGCGATAATTTTTTCAATATTTTTAATTTTTTCTGGTGCTGCTCTGCTTTCTACAGTGGCGTTATACACTCGTCAAGCATTATTAGTGGCTTATATACTTTTGGGTCTGTTATTAGGTCCTTGGGGATTAAAGTTAATTGTTGATGTTAATGTAGTGCATAAGATTGGTAATATAGGCATCATTTTCTTGTTATTTTTGTTAGGTTTGAATTTGCATCCACAGGATTTGCTGCGTTTGTTTAAAAAGACGTCCTGGATTACTTTATCAAGTTCGATAGTTTTTTTGCTTATTGGATTTTTGGTGAGCTACTTATTTGGGTTTAGTATATATGAAAGCTTAATTATTGGTGTAGCTGTAACATTTTCTAGTACTATAATTGGATTAAAATTATTGCCGACTACTGTTTTACATCATCAACATACCGGTGAATTAGTAGTTAGTATATTGTTACTACAAGATTTGTTAGCAATTTTGGCTATGTTATTAATACATATAGGTGGTGTGCATGGGATAAATATACTGCACATTAGCATGGCTTTATTATCGTTACCTTTTTTGTTTGCAGTGACTTTTTTATTTGAAAAATTTATCTTAACGTATTTATTTGCTCGTTTTGACAAAATACGTGAGTATATATTTTTACTAGCTATCGCTTGGTGCTTAAGTGTATCAGAGCTTGCGAAATTAGTTGGTTTGTCATATGGGGTTGGAGCTTTTGTCGCTGGAATTTCTATTGCTACTGGCCCCATAGCGTTTTATATTTCAGAGAGTTTAAAACCGTTACGTGATTTTTTTCTAGTATTATTTTTCTTTTCTATAGGAGCTGATTTTGATTTACACTATTTCCCTATTGTAATAATTCCTGCAGTTATCTTAGCTAGTTTATTAATGATAATTAAGCCGTTAACTTTTCGATTCTTGTTATGTAGAGCTAATGAATCAAAGTCTGTAGCGTGGGAAATTGGAATTCGTTTAGGACAAACCAGTAGTTTTTCTTTGTTGGTCATATATATGGCTTTGCAGAGTGGGTTAATTAGTGCTGCTGCCTCTTATCTAGTGCAAGCAACGACATTAATAACTTTTATTATATCATCTTATATTGTGGTATTGCGTTATCCTACTCCTATTGCAATATCAGAAAAATTGCGTCGAGATTAGAGAAATCTCTTTCAAAAAATTCTTAGCAATTCGTTTAGAAATCTTTTGCTTAATCGATTTAGATATTTGTAATATGGTTTTAGTTAATACCAATCGGCTTCATGACCTTACTTTCACAAAGATGTCCCTCAAATTCGTGTAACTCTATTGCTCTGTGCTCGTCGTCAATTGATATTGTAGGTACATAACCCACATCATATTTGAAAAAACCAGAGTTGTTCCAAACTATTCCTGAGTTTTTTTGCAACTTTCCTATTCTATAATAAAGTTCATCATTATGCGATTCTCTATGAGCGACTACGACCTCGCCGCTAGTGTTCATCGATACTGAAGACTGAACCGCGTGTTCGCTATAAATCTTATCTCCAAAAAGCCCCCTACACCATTCTATTTTTCGATCTTCCCTAAGTCTACCAACAATATATCTTAGCCTATCTGTTTCACTATCTCTATGAGTTTCTACAACTCTTATCTGTTCATCTGATTTACATATCGCAATAGAAGGTTCAAATCCATAAGTGTAATATCCGCCATTTGTCCAATTTATTGTTCTTCTATCATCTGATAATTTCCCAGTACGATAATGTAACTGCTTTGTAGTATCTATTAATTCGTTAACTTGAATTATATTTCTATCTTCATCAATAGCGATAGCAGGGTTTTTGGCTCTATGATAGTATCTAGCAAGCCAATCTATAGTTTGGTTAGGTTTCAAACAACCAATACGAGTACGAACAGTATTCTCTCTATCTATTGCTTGATAAGCTACAAGCACATCTCCATGTCTGTTCGTTGATATAGAAATGTTTGACCCAAAGCCGAATTTTTGAGTCTGTCCCCAATTAATGCTTAAATTAGGTTGAATCTGTCCTACTCTATAAACTAATTGATTACTATCATGTTTTTCATGCATCTCAATAACTATACCCTCTCCATTAGTCGTTATTGCTGGTCTAATTCGAGTGTTGTATTTATCTAGCTGTTTTACTTTTTCATGAAAGCTTGCAGCCCTTGCATCTCGTGTTTGAGTAAAAATAGCGCTTAATCTTATAATAGAAGCTGCATGATTCTTTTGTGTATCCCTCTCTAAAAATTCACGTGACCGCTCGATATTTTTCGGTTTGCCTTTCCCAAAATAATATATTAACGCGATGTGAAAAATTGCTCTTTGAGGGTTTGGCAAATCTTTAGCAATCCGACAAAACTGTAAGGCTAACGAATAATTAACAGCTGTACCCTGGCCATGATAATGCATTATTCCTAGTTCTAATGCACTAGGTTTTATATCTAATTCATATGATTCGTTAAAAAGTTGAAGTGCTCTCTCGTAATTTCTCTCAACACCTTGTCCATAATAATAAAGCCAAGCAAGATGGTATTTTGCAATGGGAACACGATTACCTTCTGCTGCC
>CAYFQQ010000023.1:0-5328 GCA_964345265.1 uncultured Coxiellaceae bacterium | reverse complement strand
GATTCTTGACAAAAAATAATTTGTTCGTGATTATCAAAATTTTTGTTTTCAAAAATATTCATTTAATTTCTCCAAATTGTAAGGATATACTAAAGATTATAAGTATCAAGAAAATGTGTGGTTGATTATTTTTTTATGTATGCAACAGTACAAATATTAAACTACGAAAATTGAAAGTACAAGTTTTGTATAGACTTAGTAAATAGATATTGTTAAGATAAACGCTTTTGGAGTATATTATGAAAGCTAAAGAAGTTAGTGATTTACAACCAAAAGAGCTTTGGAAATATTTTGCACAAATTTGTCAGATTCCTCATCCTTCAAAAAAAGAAAAAAAAATTGTCAACTTTATTCAACAATTTGGTCAAAATCTTGGATTAGAAACCATCATCGATAAAGTTGGCAATATTCTTATTAGAAAACCCGCAACTCCTGGAATGGAAGATCGAAAATGCGTTATTTTACAAGCTCATCTCGACATGGTACCACAGAAAAGTAACCACTCTAAACATGATTTTGAAAAAGATCCCATTCAAGCTTATATCGACGGTGAATGGGTGACAGCGAAAGAAACTACGTTAGGTGCTGATAATGGTATTGGAGTCGCAGCTATTATGGCTATTTTGGAGTCAAAAGATCTCAGTCATGGATCAATCGAAGCATTATTTACAGTTGATGAAGAAGTAGGCATGACTGGGGCTTTTGCTCTCAAACCTGGAATATTACAAGGGGATATTTTATTAAATCTTGATTCTGAAGAAGAAGATGTGCTTTTTATCGGTTGCGCTGGTGGTGCTTTTACTGATGGAAAACTTAAATACACTGAAGTACCCGTGCCAACAAATACCACTACCTTTAAAATAAATATTTCTGGTTTAAAAGGGGGCCACTCTGGAGCAGAGATAAATTTAGGTCGAGGCAATGCTAATAAAATCATTAACCGTCTACTTTGGCAAGCGAGTAAAGATTATCGACTCGGTTTGGCTAAAATTGATAGCGGTAGTTTACATAATTCTATTCCACGAGAAGCATCTGTCATCGTCGTCTTGCCAAACGAGAAGAAAGATGATTTCATAAAATTCGTCGATGAATTTACCAAAATCATTAAACTTGAACTCGGTGATGTAGATCCAGATATTAAAATTGAAGTAGTTGCAACTACTTTACCAGATTCTTTAATTGATGAACAAACTCAACATAAATTATTAAACGCCATTTACGGTTGTCCAAATGGTGTTTTGGGGATGAGTAAAGATGTTCCCGATTTTGTTGAGACTTCTACCAATTTAGCCCGTATATATTCGGAAAATGGAATTATAGAAATAGCAAATTTCCCTAGAAGTTCAGTTGAGTCTTTAATAAAAAATACTATTAATATGATAGTTAGTATTTTTGAATTAATCGGTGCAGAAATTAATAACTACAGTGAATTCCCTAGTTGGAAACCTGATCCGAATTCATATATTTTGAATTTAATGAAGAAAGTTTACCAAAAGAAATTTGCTAAAGAAGCAGAAATAAAAGTATTGCATGCAGGATTAGAATGCAGTTTGCTGAAACATCTCTATCCTAATTTGGATACGATTTCTTTTGGCCCTGCTATTATTTACGCGCATTCCCCTGATGAGAAAGTTAATATTAAATCAGTAGCTAAATTTTGGGATTTATTAATTGAGACTTTAAAAAGCATTTGAGAGGTAACATGAATACAAACACAACTGTAACATTAAAACAGCCGAAAGTATTTTATTTGGCAATTTCCACGTCAATGTGCGAACGTTTTGGTTTTTATGTACTAACTTTTTTATTAGTTCTTTATACAAAAGATATTCATGGACTTAGCGATAGCCAAGCCTTTATTTTATTTGGTGTATTTAATGGCCTTGCTTTTCTGACACCAGCGATAGGTGGTTATTTAGCTGATAATGTTTTTGGTATACGCCGCTGCACTATTTTAGGGCTATTATTAGAAAGTACTGGTTTAATATCATTGTCTATCCCGGTAGAGATATTTTATTGGATAGGCTTATCATTAGTTATTATTGGTGTTGGTCTTTTCAAGACTGCGCCAACCAATTTAATGGCTCGTAGTTATACACCAAATGACCCACGAATTGACAGCGGATTTACATTGTTTTATATGGCTATGAATGTAGGCGGATTTTTTGCACCTATAGTTGCTGGTTTTGCACAACGTTATTTCGGTTGGAATATAGCTTTTTTAATTGGAGGGTTCGTTCTTCTTCTAGCATTATTATGCTATTTTATCTTACGAGGATCGGCGGAAGGTTGTGATTCTGCTGTTGGCAAGAAAAAGTTATTACCGAGAATATGGAGTGCAGTAATATTCGGAATTATTGTTGGCTCAGTTTGTCTCCTCCTTTTACTAACGCATCCGTTAACAGCCGACATCTTTTTTGCTCTTGCTTCCCTATTATTAATTTTTTATTTTATTTTTGAAATAATTAGAAGTAGCAAAGAAGATAAATTTAAGATCATCGCATGTTTGATATTAATTTTTATTGGAATGGTATTTTTCATCCTTTATTTTCAGGCTTTTACTTCAATAATGTTATTCATAAAAAGAATTGTTAGACATGCGGTATTTGGATTCGATATTCCAACTGTTGCATTTCTATCTTTGAATTCTTTTTGGATTATAATACTAAGCCCTATTTTAGCCTGCTTGTATAACTATCTTAAAAAACGTAACAGAGATTTGCCAATCACCGGTAAATTCGCTTTGGGCATTCTAATCATCAGTCTATGCTTCTTTGTCTTAAAAATTAGCACATTATTTGTTAACGGTGATGGAATAGTAAATCCTCTATGGATTGTATTAACATTCTTTCTTTTCTCATTAGGAGAATTGTTAGTCAGCGCCTTGGGTGTCGCCATGGTTGCACAAATTGCTCCAAAACACATGTACGGAGTCATGATGGGAACATGGTTTCTTATTGCAGCAACGTTAGGTGCTTCTGTATCTGGTTTACTTGGGGGTTTAGCCAATGTACCCAAAGCAATACATGAATCACATGCGATATTAACTATTTATGGAAAAGCTTTCTTTCACATTGGTCTAATAGGTTTAAGTCTTACAGTGATTATATTTTTAGTATCTCCATATATTAGACGTATGGCAAAATTGTGAGGCAATCTAAACAAAGCGCAACTATTAAAACTCGATTCTGTCCAAGTCCGACAGGTCTTATGCACCTCGGCAATATTCGCACAGCTTTGTTTAATACTCTTTTAGCACAACATCATAATGGTATATTTTTGCTACGAATCGAAGATACTGACAAGGTTCGTTCTGAGCCGAGATATGCAGAAACTTTAATAAAGGATTTGCATTGGTTGGGTTTGAATTGGCAAGAGGGGCCTTATTGGCAGTCAAAACGACAAGCTATATACGATAAATACTATGGCCAATTAGAATCACAAGGATTCGCATATCCGTGTTTCTGTACCGAACAGCAGCTTGCGTTAAATCGTAAAGTTCAAAGAGCATCGGGAAAGCCACCTCGATACCTTGGTACTTGCAGTTCTCTTAGTGAACAAGATATTGATAAAAAATTAGCTACTGGATTAAAGCCTACACTACGTTTTCGAGTACCACAGGATCGTGACATAACGTTTCATGATATAGTCCGCGGTGAACAGCATTTTAACAGTAATGATATCGGTGATTTTATTATTCGACGTGCTGATGGTACACCACCATTTATGTTTTGCAATGCTGTTGATGACGCGCTAATGGGTATAACTCATGTATTACGCGGTGAGGATCATCTTACTAATACACCGCGGCAAATAATGATTCTTGATGCGCTTAAATTGCCACATCCTAAATATGCACATATTTCACTCATTGTAGGGCCCGATGGCAAGCCCTTATCCAAACGCACTGGTAGCCGCAGCATAAAAGAATTACGTGAACAAGGATTTCTGGCTATTGCCCTTCTAAATTATTTAGCCCGCTTAGGGCATCATTATGAAAATGAAAGCTTAATGCAGTTAAAAAAGTTAGCGGAACAATTCACTGAAGATTCATTAGCACATGCCCCAGCAAGATTTGATTATAATCAGTTATTATACTGGCAAAAACAAGCGGTATCTAATATTGATGAACAAGAATTTTATAAGTGGATGGGTAGTAACGCACGAAAATTAGTGCTTAAAGAAAAATTAACTCTTTTCATCAATATAGTTAAGAACAATGCCCTATTTCCTTCCGAGATTGAACATTGGGCTAAAATTTTATGTACCGACGAATTTGAATACAATGACGAACAAAAAGCTATTATCAAAGATACTGGTCAGCTTTTTTTCCAAACCGCATTAACTGCATTAGAGAAATTCGGCACTAATTTCTCTGCTTTTGCTAATTTTTTAAGTGAAACCCTAAGCATCAAAGGTAAAGCTCTATTTATGCCCCTTCGCATAGCATTAACTGGTGAACACACTGGACCGGAATTAGCACATATCTTTGAATTATTGGGTAAAAACAGAATTAACTCCCGCCTCAAACTTGCAGCTACGGTATTGCAATAATCATTAAATTATTATTCTATTTGCAAATAGTATTAAATGTGATATCATATGCTATGGAATGATAAATATTTAAATAAAATGCGCAGAAATCCTCTCAACTGGAGGATTGAGCAGATCGAATCAATTGCACGACGATATCAGGTATCTGTGCGTAAGACCAGCGGTAGTCATGTGATACTTAGTCATCCTGATTCGCCTGAATTGCTTTCGGTTCCAGCGCATAGAACAATTAAACCAATATATATTAAAAAGTTCATTAAACTGATTGAATTACTTCAGGGTGTTAATAATGAAAATAGTTGATTATCCTTTTACTGTTAGGCCTCTTACAAAAAATGAGGGCGGAGGATACTTGATCGAATATCCTGATCTACCTGGATGTATTTCAGATGGGGAAACTATTGAAGAAGCAATTATACATGGTCATGATGCTGTGAAATGTTGGATCGAAGCAGCAAAAGCAGATAATAGAGAAATACCCAAACCTTCTCAAGAATTACCGAGTGGCAAATGGGTACAACGAGTACCAAAATCATTACATGCAGTATTAATATCACAAGCTAAACGCGAAAGGGTCAGTTTAAATACATTAGTTATTACGCTAATCACTTCGAGTTTAGGTTTACAAAAATGTAATTAATCGATACCTATTGAAATTCAGCAATTCTAATTTTGACCAATTTTAAGTGCTATTTCACGTCATACCCGCGAAGGCGGGTATCCAAAGAGCCCCAAATTAAATGGATTCTCGCATTCGCGAGAATGACAGCATCA
>CAYFQQ010000022.1:0-5132 GCA_964345265.1 uncultured Coxiellaceae bacterium | reverse complement strand
ATAAAAATTTGCATGTTTGGTCATTCCCGCGAAAGCGGGAATCCAGCCAAAAACGTTACAAATACTGGATACTCGCTTTCGCGAGTATGACATATTTATGCAACAACGCCATGGAGCTAATGTAAAAAAATTTGTTTTATCTGTTTTCATCACTTCTAAATTCGATTCTAATCGGAGTCCCGATCAAGTTTAATGCATCACGGAATGCTTTTTCTAAATATTTACGATACGTTTTCGGAATAATATGTGTTTGTCTTCCGTGAATAATAATAAGTGGCGGATTATAACCTCCTGCATGTGCATAGAGTAATTTAATTTTTCTGCCGCGTGCTAACGGAGGCTTATGAGCCGCTATAGAACGCTGTAATATGCGAGTTAATTGAGGAGTGGACAATTTTTTTGTAGCCGAACGATAAGCTTTATTAATCGAGGTGAAAACATTATTTACTCTGGTACCATGTAACGCAGAAATGAAATGTAGTTCAGCAAAATCAATAAAAGTTAAACGTCGGTCTAATTCTTTTTTTACTTGCTCGCATTCATGACGTGTTAACTTATCCCATTTGTTTATAGTGATCACTAATGCTCGACCCGCATCTAAAATAAATCTTAATAGGCGTAAATCCTGTTCTGTGACCCCTTCCTCAGCGTCAATAACTAACACTACTACATTTGCTTCTTCGATTGCTTGCAGTGCTTTGACGATGGAGAATTTTTCTATTTTTTCAGTAACTTTACGACGTCGTCTTATGCCTGCAGTATCAATAAGAGTGTAGTTTTTGTTACGTCGCGTAAATGGTACAAATATACTCTCGCGCGTAGTTCCCGGCTGCTCGGAGACTATTACACGCTGTTCACCAAGAATATAATTTATCAAGGTGGATTTGCCTACATTAGGTCGCCCGATAAAAGCGATTTTAATTCCTTTTTCTAATCGCGGTACTTTGTGTTCAGGTACAACTGGAATTTGTGTTAAAACCTTATTTAACAATGTTGTAACTCCACGACCATGAATAGCTGCAATAGGATAGGGTTCTCCTAACCCTAATTGATAAAAATCTGCTACAGCAGTATCAATATCAATACCATCGGTCTTATTGACAACTAAGAAAATAGTTTTGTGTAAGCGGCGCAGTTTCTTCGTGATAATCTCGTCAGTTGTGGTTAGCCCCTCACGACCATCTACTACAAATAAAATAGCATCTGCTTCTTGAATTGCCTGTAATGCTTGAGCAGCTATCAAGCTTTTGATACCTTGTTGTGCGCCTTCTAAACCACCTGTGTCAATAATGATATAGGCACGTTCATCGAGTTTGCCTTCGCCATATATGCGATCACGCGTCAAACCTGGAATACTCGCCACCAATGCCGCTCGAGATTTTGTTAAATAATTAAATAGAGTGGATTTACCAACATTGGGTCGTCCTACTATAGCGATTGCTGGAATCATTTCAGTCTCCAAGATTATTTGGTTAATAATAGCAGAAGACTGTTTTAGTGCATATATGTTATTGCCAACGATGTAGAAGAATAGATGTTGGCGTGATGAGTTTTAGGAACGGATCTTTTTTTAATTCTTGTTTAGAAGCAATTTTTAAGTCTATCTTTTGTTCGCCGATTAGTCCTTTAATTTGAGCGAGAATTTTGTGTTTTTTGGCTAGTAACATTGTTGCTGATTTGGATTTATCTAGTATAAGTAATAAGTCTATGTCACCGCCTTTTAGATCATCATTGGTACGACTACCGTATAAACGGATTTCAGCTCTTTGCCCGCGTAAAAAAGGTGTTAGTGCTTTTATTATTTGTTCAACTTCGAGTTTTGATAGTCGCACGTGGCCCTAATCCTTGTTAGGTAGAATTTTAAGTAAGCGGGGGCACTCTTTTTTTAGTAGCTTGAAAAAATTTGCTAAATCTTTCTCTGAATAGTTATGAGCTGTTATATTTCTTAATTCACGAATTGCAATCCAAGCTTTAGCGTCATCAATAATACCTAGTTTTTCTCCTTGATTTATAAAATCGCGCAGACTACCAGTGAAACCAGGGTCGTTCATAAGTACGATAGTGCGTAAATGCTGAGTTAAAAAGATTTCAGATGCCCGTGAAAAACGTGCAGCAAAACTTTCCCAAGTTTCTAGTGATTCCTCATCTAGATTTTTAATCTCATTCGGCAAATTGACAACTTTATTGTAGCTATATTGCAAATGTTGCAGTGCTTTTTCAAGTTTTCGTTGCTGAGTTTCGAGTAATTTTTGGTAGTTTTTCATGAGAATAGTTTAAATAGTTATTTTAATGTTAACAAGTGTATAATAAATACTGAGTAGTTAATATTTGCGTAATTATTTTAATATTTAATTATATGATATAGATATATGAACAAAAGTCAAAAAGCAGATCGGAAAAAAATAGGTATTTATATACTACCTAATTTATTTACTATAAGTGCCTTGTTTGCTGGCTTTTATGCTGTAGTTGCAGGCATGAAAGGTCTTTATGACAATGCTGCTATTGCCATTTTTATAGCCATGTTAATGGACACCTTAGATGGTCGTGTAGCTCGTCTTACTAGCACGCAAACTGACTTCGGTGCATATCTTGATAGTTTATCGGATATGGTATCTTTTGGTGTAGCTCCAGCTTTTGTAGTCTATAGTTGGTCATTATTTAATTTAGGCAAATTAGGTTGGTTATCTGCTTTTGCTTATGCTGTAGCAGTAGCATTACGTTTAGCACGGTTTAATGTTCAAATTCACAAAGTTGATAGACGGTATTTTCAAGGCCTACCTTGTCCACCTGCAGCTGGTGTAATTGCTGGTATGATATGGACATGTAGTGAATTCGGATTGAGTGGTTGGTCAATCAATATTATAGCTGCGGTATTAACTGTGGTTTTAGGAATATTGATGGTAAGCAATATCCGTTATCGTAGTTTTAAAGATTTAGATTTAAAGCACAATGTGCGATTTTTGACTATTTTAATAATTGTATTTATTTTAATACTGATTGCCATAGATCCCCCAAGAATTTTATTTGCGGTATTTTTCTTATATGCAATCTCTGGTCCAGTTATGACTTTTTGGCAATTACGTAAGAAACGTCGTCAGAGAAGAAAGTAAATTTTAATTACTATATTTGCAGCACGATTTTATTAAAAGTTAACAAATCGTCCAAATTTTTTTCGATAATTGATTTAACAATATCCAAATTTAAGTTACAGTAATCATGGATAGCAATATTTCTAAAACCAACCATTGCTTGTAAATTTTTACTTAAATCTACAGAAATTAAATTTGCTCTTTCCAATATTGTAAAAATTTCTCGTGTACTTTGTGGTAGATTTAAGTGTTTCAAGCGAATGATTCTAAGTCCCATATCTATAATCGCTTCGCATGCACGCTGCAAATTTAAAATAATAGCATCCTGTTTAGTATAATTAGTTTTTAACTCGGATTCGTATCCGGTATATTCATTCCGAACACGTTCTATACAACGCTCAACTATAGATATTTTATTGAGTAACACATCGTCATCCATTGGTTATTCTTCCACGTTTTTTAATATCTTCAATTAACTCAGCTCGTAATTGTCGAAAATTTAAATATTCAGAATCTATCGCATTTTCAAAAGAATCACAAGTATATTTATCTTTACAATATATTCTTTTACCGTTATTAATTATTTGAAATCTTAAAATGGTTGAAGTTTGTAATAGATCTATTAAATCAACATTTTTATCGATTTTTATTGCTATTTCTTGAGCCAGTTCCCATAAAGCGACTCTGTCAATTTTTTCTTTCATTAATATTGCTAAATCAAGATCACTTGTTGGGGTTTCATATTCAGTGCCAAAACTGCCAAATGAATAAACTGCGACAACATTTGGGTAAGCTTCACGAATTTTAGCAATTACTTGATCTAGTGTTTTCATATTTGTGATATTTTTTTTGTTAAAGTATAATTCTAGCAAAGTTTATATTTTGGAGCCAGTTGGATTTACTGACTTAAATGCAATATTTTCAAGAAGACATAATAGAAAAGACCCTTTTGGAGAATGGTCCAGCTTACCTTGAATATGTCCGGGAACGTCTGACCGAACATGCTCTCGGACTAGAAGCTTGGGTTAAGCCAAAGGTAATCTACGATGACCCAATTCATCCGAACCAGGGTGATATTCGATCGATGACTTGCTTTACGAACAAAGTAAAGGTCGTCAAGATCATCTCTACAAATCCTATTCGCAAGAAACACTTTTCTATTTCTGTTGGCGCAACTCTACTATTAGATTACGAGGAGAATCACCCGCTAGCTGTTTTTGAAGCGACGGCAATGTCAGGTATTAGAACTGCGGCGATGGCGATCGTTGGAACACAGTTCGCTGGTTACGATCTCGATGATGTGTTGATCATCGGTAGAGGCCGCGTTGGTACTTACATGATGGCACTGCTGGAATCTCTTGGGCACACTCCGCGCACATATGATCTTCTAGATGAGTCAACTGGTTTTAAAATGCCCCATTATAAAGCGAGAGTAGTCTTCGTTGCTACCGACAGCAAGAAAGCGTTCTTGTTTCCAGAGAACTGCGAAGCAGATTTCATTGTCAGTGTTGGTGCGGACACGCACTTCAACTTTGAGCTGACTCCTGAATTGATTGAACAACGTGGCGGTCTGTTTGTAGATTGCTTTGACGCAAAAGAAGTAGGTGACCTACATCTTATGCATGATCCTGATATACGTGGAAACATCGTTCACCTATACCATGCAGGACAGAATAAGAACGAGCCAATTCGAACGCTAATATCTGTCGGTAGCCCACTAATGGATGCATTAACAGTTGAATATCTCAGCGACAAACTTTTGTAAACTAGTAATGTTTTCTGGATGATCTAATATTTTCATATTTGCGATATTTTTGTTAAAAATACAATTACAAGGCGTTGTTGAATAAATAGCTTAATAACGATCGTCATTCCCGCGAAAGCGGGAATCTCATATCAATGGCAATTAATATGCAGGCATTCCAAGTTGATTCATTTTACCTAAAATCCCAGATTTTTAATAACAAGGTATAACGGGGATTGGAATATTTAATTGTTGCAAAATGGTGCGTTGTTTTTTAGAGATTTCTGTTAATAATG
>CAYFQQ010000021.1:0-2180 GCA_964345265.1 uncultured Coxiellaceae bacterium | reverse complement strand
TGATGCTGTCATTCTCGCGAATGCGAGAATCCATTTAATTTGGGGCTCTTTGGATACCCGCCTTCGCGGGTATGACGTGAAATAGCACTTAAAATTGGTCAAAATTAGAATTGCTGACTGAAAATAATCAAAACATTAATAACAGATTAATTAAATGAATAAGCAAAAATTACCAATATTGGATCGGTTTTTAACTCTATGGATTTTTACCGCTATCGTAATTGGCATCGGAGTTGGTTACTACTTTCCTTTAGTAAATAACATATTAGGAAAATTTGATTTTGACGGTGTCAATATCCCGATAGCTATCGGCCTTATTCTGATGATGTATCCGCCATTAGCAAAAGTAAAATATGAAGAACTAGGAAAAATCCTAAAAAATAAAAAAATATTGTTTCTGACTTTTATTCAAAACTGGTTTATCGGACCAACATTAATGTTCCTTTTAGCGGTAATATTTCTATATCATTCACAAGAATATATGGTCGGTTTAATACTTATTGGATTGGCAAGATGTATCGCGATGGTAATTGTATGGAATGAATTAGCTAAAGGAGATCATGAATATTGCGCTGCATTAGTTGCCTTTAATTCAATTTTCCAAATTCTATTTTATTCAATTTACGCTTACATCTTTATAACCATCCTGCAGAAACTTATTGGATTATCTGGAATGTTTGTAAAAATTTCGATGTTAGAAATAGCAAAAAGTGTACTTATTTATTTAGGTATTCCATTTACAGCAGGAATATTAACACGAGTTATTGGAATAAACATCAAGGGAAAAAATTGGTATGAAACGATTTTAGTCCCAAAAATCAGCCCAATAACTCTAATTGCACTACTTTTCACGATCATCGTGATGTTTTCATTAAAAGGACAAAATATTGTTCAATTACCATTTGATGTCATTAAGATTGCGGTTCCTCTTATTATTTACTTTATAACTATGTTTTTGGTATCTTTTTACTTATCATATAAGTTCAGAGCTTCTTATGAGCAATCGGTAACGCTGAGTTTTACTGCGGCTTCTAATAATTTCGAGCTTGCTATTGCTGTTGCCATATCCGTTTTTGGCATCAATTCTGGACAAGCTTTTGTTGCAGTCATCGGACCACTTGTTGAAGTTCCAGTATTAATTAACTTAGTCAATGTAGCTCTGTGGATAAAAAGAAAATATTATCGAGCGGTTTTATGATTGGTCTATGCAAAATTCTTAATTTCATTTGCAAAGTTTAACGGTTCTTGTTAAACTTTGCAAATGAAATCAGCAAAACCAATGTTTAAATCCCTTTCTGAATACGTAGATTATCTACAATCCAATGGTGATTATGTATTTACTCAAGAAACCGCAAAGAGGAAGTTGAAATGTTCGAACGCTGCCATTAGGGTTGCTGCAAACCGTCTGATAGCAAAAAAACGAATTGTGAAACTTCGATACACTCTTTATCTTATTGTACCTTTAGAATATAAATCGGCTGGAGCACCACCACCTTCATGGTATATCGATGCGCTTATGCAACACCATAATCAGCCATATTACGTCGCATTATTATCAGCTGCTGCACTACATGGTGCGGCACATCAACAACCACAAGTTTTCCAGGTAATGACAAATAAACCATTACGGTCTATTGTTATAGGCCATGCGAAAATCACCTTTGTCGTAAAGAAAGACATTAAGAAATATGAAGTAGTAAAAATGAAAACAGCAACAGGATATATGAACGTTTCAACACCTGAGGTTACGGCCTTTGATTTAGTGCGTTATGCTACACATGCTGGTTATTTAAGTAATATAGTAACGGTGTTAATTGAATTATCTGAAAAAATTAGTCCAGAGAAGTTATTAGCACACGCCAAGCATGAAAAATTGATTATTGCACAGAGGACAGGATTTTTGCTTGCTAGATATGCAAAGAAAAATGTTACACAACCATTGTTAAAGTGGTTAAAGACTCAAAAGACTCATATCACTCCATTACGAACCGACCGTGCATATAAAAATTCGCCAAAAGATATGGATTGGCAAGTTTTAGTAAATGAAGAAATAGAGGTTGATATACAGCAATTCTAATTTTGACCAATTTTAAGTGCTATTTCACGTCATACCCGCGAAGGCGGGTATCCAAAGAGCCCCAAATTAAATGGATTCTCGCATTCGCGAGAATGACAGCATC
>CAYFQQ010000020.1:0-2802 GCA_964345265.1 uncultured Coxiellaceae bacterium | reverse complement strand
TGCTGGTACGCGGGGGTGGCCCTTCCGAAAACCTGTATTTAATCAATGGTATTGAAGTTCCTAACATAAACCATTTCGGCAATCAGGGAAGTGGTAGTGGAGCTCTCAGTTTTATCAATCTTGATTTCATCGACGCGGTAGAGTTTTCTACTGGAGGATTCAGTGTCCGTTACGGCGATAAAATGTCTTCTGTTTTATCCATAAATTTGCGACCCGGAAGAAGCGACCGTATCGGTGGGAAAACAACTATTTCAGCCACACAATTTGGACTTGATTTGGAAGGACCTATTGACAAAAATGGTAATTTTCTTTTTTCTGCCCGTAGAAGTTATCTTGACTTCATTTTCAAAGCCGCGGGTCAACCATTCGTGCCCGTCTATACGGACTTTAACTTTTTCTCAAATTATGATATTTCAGATAAAGATTATTTCTCTTTTTTGGCACTTGCTGCGATTAACCGCGTTGATCGCGATCAAAGCTCCCTAGAAAACAGAGTAAAAAATGCTGGTATTTTAGACAATACCCAAAACCAACTCATATTTGGTGCTAATTATCGGCGATTATTAAAAAATGGCTTCATTAGTTTTATCTTAAATGGTAATTATAATGAATTCCGTTTAAGTCAGGTTGATGAATTTGAACAGGAATATTTTAAGAGTAACGCCGATGAAATAGAATTAAATGTGAAATTAACATCCTATGTAAATTTAACTCGTTCTAGTGGTATTTATACAGGGATTTCTTTTAAAAATGCTTTTAACAACAATAAAGCAGTATTTGCTGACACAGTTTATGATCGCAGTGGTCGACGTGTACAGGTTAGTCAATTGGAGGTACCCCAGGTTAGCGATATAAATGCTTATGCACAAAAATTTGCAGCCTATGTGGAATGGGAGCAAAACCAGACCAATAATTTTGATCTAAATATAGGAATTCGAGGTGAATATTACAGTTTTATCAACAGATCATTTTATCCATCTGCTCGTGTAGCAATTCGCTCTAGACTATTACCGAAATTAAACATAAAATCCAGTTATGGTCGCTATCACCAGTCTCCATCCTACGTTTGGGTGGTCAATCCGTTCAACAAGAATCTTCAAGCGTTGCGAAATGATATGGCTATTCTGGGATTTGACTACTTAATTCGGAATGATTTAAATGTTTCATTAGAATTTTACCATAAAACTTACAAAGACCTTCCCACTGGAATAATCCCGGGTGAAACCGATTATATAGTACTTACAAATACTGGAGTGGGTTTTGGCGGTCGGGAAGACGACTTTCAATCATTTGGTTATTTTGACTTGATTCCTGAAGGCAAAGGCAAATCATATGGATTTGAGCTCCTCCTACAAAAAAAATATTCTGATATACCATTTTATGGTCAAATAAGTCTTGCTTATGGTAAAAGTGAATCAACCGCTAACAACGGTATTACCTATCCAGGACAATTTGATCAACGTATCATATTAAATATTTCAGGGGGTTATCAGCTTAATTCAAAATGGGAAATAAGCGGTAAATTTCGATTCTTTAGCGGATCTCCTTTTACACCAGTTTACAGACCTGCAGAAAATGGCGGTGTCATTCAAAATTTACCAGACGAGTATTTATCGCGCAGATTAAATCAAGGACACCAGCTAGATTTAAGATTAGACCGCCGCTTCAATTTCACGCGCTGGGCTATGATTTTATTCCTTGACATACAAAACATATACAATTTTAAATACCAAGTTCGACCATTCTATGATTTCTGGGAGGATGAAGTTGAAGACACAAATGCTATTGGGATACTGCCATCCATTGGAATCAGCGCAGAATTCTAAGGCTCCTATGGATTAATATTTTCATTTTTAACAAATTTAAAATGGAATGATTAATTATGGCAAAAGAAACAGTCCAAGAAAAAATTCGTATTGGCATTAGTACTTGTCTTCTGGGAGAAAAAGTTCGATTCGATGGTGGCCACAAAAAGAATGATTATATAATGGGTACTTTGGCGCAATTTTTTGAATGGGTACCGGTCTGTCCTGAGGTTGAAATCGGTCTCGGTACTCCGCGTGAATCATTACGACTTATAGGTGAGCCTAGTGCACCACGTTTTGTAACCACAAAAACAAAAATCGATCACACCAATACAATGTTGAAATACGTCCATGCTAAGGTCGAAGAATTAAAAAAGCTAAATTTGAATGGCTATATTCTTAAAAAGGATTCACCAAGCTGTGGTATGGAACGGATTCGAGTTTACAATGATGCCGGTATGCCAACAAGAAAAGGGGTGGGATTTTTTGCCAAAGCCCTGATCGAGAAGATGCCTCTATTACCCGTTGAAGAAGAAGGCCGTCTTAATGATTTACGACTGCGTGAAAACTTTATCGTACGGGTCTTCTGTCATTATCGCTTCCAAAAAATCATAAATGGCAATTTTAAAATAAAAGATTTGGTGCAATTTCACACACAGCATAAATTTTTGCTGATGGCACATAGTGAAAAACACTTGCGAGAATTGGGTAAACTCGTTGCCGCAGCTAAAACATATAAACCAGAGGAACTTTTAGCCACTTATGCCAAACTTTTTTTCGAGGCTCTGTCCAGGCGATCCACAAATCGCAAACACATCAATGTATTACAACATATTACGGGCTATTTTAAAAAACAAATCGACGAGTACGAAAAGAAAGAACTGCTGGCAACCATCGCCGATTATCGCCAGGGTCTTGTACCATTAATAGTACCAGTAACTCTAATCAAACATTATATCAACAAATTTGACATTCAATATATCAAAGACCAAGTTTA
>CAYFQQ010000019.1:0-5235 GCA_964345265.1 uncultured Coxiellaceae bacterium | reverse complement strand
GTAGCGCGCCTGCTTTGGGAGCAGGAAGTCGGGGGTTCAAATCCCTCTGCCCCGACCAAATTTGTAAATTGAGGCTCAGGAAAAGGTGGTTCACAAATTCGCCTGGAGCGAATTTGAACGACCGAAGGTCGGCCCGAAGGGCGGAGGGCAGGAGCCCGGAGTAAATCCCTCTGCCCCGATCATGCTTCGCTCGGCGACTTTCTGCGAAAGTTGAGTTACTGTAGCAGGCCGTGCTTCTTATGAAAAGCGCCTGTAGCTCAGTTGGATAGAGCATCGGCCTTCTAAGCCGAGGGTCGCAGGTTCAAGTCCTGCCAGGCGCGCCAATAAAAATATGGTGGGCGTAGCTCAGTTGGTAGAGCCCCGGATTGTGGATCCGGTCGTCGTGGGTTCAAGTCCCATCGTCCACCCCAGTTTAGTTGAAGAGTGGGCCGTTAGCTCAATTGGCAGAGCAGCTGACTCTTAATCAGCGGGTTGGGGGTTCGAGGCCCTCACGGCCTACCAGTGTTTATGCGAGAGTGGCGGAACTGGTAGACGCGCAGGATTTAGGTTCCTGTGGGGTGACCTGTGAGAGTTCGAGTCTCTCCTCTCGCACCAACAAAAGTAATATAATATTTCGATAAGGTGGTTTTGTGGAAGTAGAAGTTGAGAATATATCTAAATTAGAACGCCGTATTAAAGTTGCAATTCCGGCACAGGATATTGATGATAAGGCGATTAAAAAATTGGAGAAGTTGACGAGTAAAGTTAAGTTAGCAGGTTTTCGTCCTGGGAGAGTTCCATTTTCAGTAATTAAACAGCGTTTTGGTAACTCAACTCGTCAAGAGGTTATTGCGGATATTATTGAAAATAGCTATTTTGAGATTTTGAAAGAGAAAAATTTAAGGCCTGCTGGACCACCTCACATTGAGCCTTCAGAATCAAAATTTGGTGAACCACTTGAATATACAATGAAATTGGAGGTTCTACCAGAATTTACATTAGCTGATATGAAAAAAGTAAAAGTTGAGAAGTTGGTATCTAAGGTTACCGATCAGGATGTGGAAACCATGGTACAGAAATTACTAAAACAGTTTGCTGAGTGGAACGAAGTTGATCGCGCCGCTCAAATTGGAGATCAGTTAGTTATTGATTTTGAAGGTAAAATTAAGGGGAACATTTTTAAAGGCGGTTCGAGTAAAGATTTTAGGTTTGAATTGGGCGTGGGTGCTATGCTGAATGATTTTGAGAAACCGTTGATAGGAACTAAAGCTGGCGAGATAGTTAAATTTAAAATTAAATTTCCCAAAAATTATAGTGATGCTAATGTGGCTGGTAAAAAGGCAGATTTTGAAGTTAAGATTCATAAAATATCTGAAGCTAAATTGCCAGAATTAGATAAGGATTTTTTTGAAAAAATCGGTGTAAAAGAAGGTGGTGAACAGGAATTGCGAGCTAAGCTACGTAACAATATGGAGCAGCAACTTGATTTTACACTGAATGCACAGTTTAAAAATAAATTAATAGATAAGCTACTGGAGATGAATCCTATAGAATTACCTAATGTTTTAGTGACTAGCGAAATTCATCGTTTACAAAATCAAGCTAAACAACGTTTTGGAGAAAATTCACCATTGCTTCCAGAAAAGGAATTTGAAGAAACAGCTAGAAAAAATGTCGGTATTGGGTTGATATTAAATAAATTTATCGAAGAGCAACAGATCAAGGTGGATTCGGAACGAGTCAAGGCCAAAATTGAGAGTTTAGTTTCAAGTTATAAAAACCCAAATGAGGTTATTAAAGAGTATTATCAGAATAAACAGTATCTACGAGAGGTCGAATCATTAGTGTTAGAGGAACAAGTCATGGAGAAGATTCAAAATCAAGTAGAAATAATAGAAAAAGATGTTAGTTTTGACGAGGTTATGAATCCCAAGCAAGATGAAAAATAAGGAGTAATATTTATGATATATAATCAACAGTTAGTCCCTATAGTAGTGGAACAGTCTGCTCGAGGGGAACGGTCCTATGATATTTATTCACGATTACTTAAGGATCGAATTATCTTTTTAGTAGGAGAAATTGAGGAGCATATGGCTAATTTAGTTATTGCGCAATTATTGTTCCTTGAGGCTGAGGACCCCGATAAAGATATCTCATTGTATATTAATTCGCCTGGAGGAGTAGTAACTGCTGGGCTTGCAATTCATGATACTATGCAGTTTATAAAACCGGATGTTAGTACCATGTGTATTGGCCAAGCCTCCAGTGCTGGTGCATTTTTGTTAGCTGCAGGCACAAAAGGTAAAAGGTATTGCTTGCCTAATGCAAGAGTGATGATTCATCAAGTTTTAGGAGGATTTAAAGGGCAGGGCAGAGACGTTGAAATTCATGCTAATGAAACATTACGTATCGGGCAACGTCTAAATGAACTTATGGCTAAACACACTGGTCAGTCTTTGAAGACGATCAAACGTGATACCGACCGTGATTTCTTTATGTCAGCACAAGACGCACTCGATTATGGCATTATTGATGCTGTTATGGAAAAACGCGATTGAAATACACTAAAATGACCCCATATAGTTATAAAAGGTTTTTTATATGAATATAGAGGGGCGAATAGTATGTTGTTCATTCTGTGGTAAAACTCAGCAAGAAGTAAAAAATCTTGTTGCCGGACCTTCAGTTTTTATCTGTAATGAATGTGTAGATTTATGTATTGATATTATTCGTAAGGATGCAGATAGTAAAAATAAAGAAATTGATAAATTGTTGGTACCTAGAGAGATTAATAGGTTTCTGGATGACTATATCATTGGGCAAGATTATGCAAAGAAAGCACTATCGGTAGCTGTTCATAATCATTATAAACGTCTTTCAAGTCACGCTAATATAAATCCTGAAGTAGAACTGAGTAAAAGCAATATTTTATTGATTGGACCAACAGGTTGCGGTAAGACTTTGTTAGCACAGACTTTAGCGCGTATGTTGCAGGTTCCTTTTGCCATTGCTGATGCTACTACTTTAACTGAGTCCGGCTATGTGGGCGAGGATGTAGAGAACATTCTGCAAAAGTTATTGCAAAGTTGCGATTATGATGTAGAAAAAGCACAAACCGGTATTGTCTATATCGATGAGATAGATAAGATTGCTCGCAGGGGAGCTGGTACTTCATTATCTCGCGATGTTTCGGGTGAAGGAGTACAACAAGCTTTACTGAAATTGATTGAAGGTACTGTAACTAATGTACCACAACACGGCAGTCGTAAAGTTCCTCAACAGGAATATTTGCAGGTTGATACTTCTAATATTTTATTTATTTGCGGAGGTGCATTTGCTGATTTAGATAAAATAATTTGCGAACGCACCGAAAAATCAAACATTGGTTTTGCAGGCAATGTAAAGAGTAAACATGATAAGAAAATTAATGAGTTGTTACGTCGAGTAGAACCTGAAGATTTGATTAAGTTTGGTCTGATTCCAGAATTTGTTGGGCGTTTACCGGTTATAGCTGTTTTAGATGAACTTGATGAGGAATCGTTAGTAAAAATCCTTAAAGATCCAAAGAATGCTTTGACGAAGCAGTATAGTAAATTATTTGCCATGGAAAATATAAAACTCGAATTTACCGATGAATTCCTAAAAACAGTTGCAAAAAAGACTATACATAGAAAGTCAGGGGCTAGAGGTTTACGTTCAATTATGGAGCAGACTTTAATAGATACTATGTATGAATTACCTATTAAAAATTTAAAGGAAGTAGTAGTTGATAAAGAAGCGATTGACAAGAAGGCTCCTTTGTTAATTTATAATAAAACTCGGAAAGCAAAAAGGGTAGCATAGATGCAGCAGGATACGTTACCTGTTATTCCATTACGTGATATAGTGGTTTATCCACGAATGGTAGTGCCATTATTTGTTGGCCGTCCAAAATCTATTCAAGCTTTAGCTACATCTGTAAACCATAATAAACGGGTTTTTTTGGTGACACAAAAAACTCTGAAGGATAAAAATAAAGATCCGCAAATTGAAGATCTTTATCAAGTCGGTACACTTGCTAATGTATTACAGTTGTTAAAACTTCCAGATGGTACAGTTAAGATATTAGTGGAAGGTGTAGAGAGAGCGAAGGTCAAAGAATTTCTTGAGCAAAAAAATATATTGTGTGCCATCATCGAACCTTTCGAAGATAAGTGGGAAATCTGTCGTGAGCTTGAATGTCTAATTCGTGCGATCATTGATAATTTTGATGACTACACGAAATTAAATTCTAAAATTCCAGAAGAAATTGTCTCAACTTTAACTGATATCAAAGAACCTGGGTTACTTGCAGACACAATCGCTATGCATCTGCCTTTAAAAGTGAACGACTTTCAGAAGATATTAGAAAAGCAAGATGCTAGAGAGAGATTGGAAGTAGTATTGAGTTTACTGGAATCTGAAATTGACATGCTACAGATTGAAGGAAAGATTCGTGATCGAGTAAAAAGTCAAATGGAAAAAGGTCAGCATGAATATTATTTACGCGAGAAATTAAAAGCTATTGAAAAAGAGTTAGGTGAGGAAACCGGTAGAGAACACTTTACTGATGAGATCGATAAATTAGAGAAGCGGATTAAAAAAGCGGGTATGACTAAAGAAGCTGAAGAAAAAGCTGTTTCAGAACTTAAGAAACTGAAAATGATGCCACCTATGTCGGCTGAGTCGACAGTATCTAGAAATTATCTAGATTGGTTATTAGATTTACCCTGGAAGAAAAAGTCCAAAATTAATGGAGATCTAAAAAAAGCCGGGCAAGTTTTAGAGAAAGATCATTATGGGTTGGAGAAAATTAAACAACGCATTATAGAATATTTAGCTGTTCAACAACGTGCTGGTAAAGTTAAAGGACCGATTTTATGTTTTGTGGGACCACCCGGAGTTGGTAAAACTTCACTTGGTCAATCTATCGCCAGAGCTACTGGGCGTGAATTTATTCGAGTTGCGTTGGGCGGTGTACGTGACGAAGCAGAAGTTCGTGGTCATCGACGTACTTATATAGGTTCTATGCCTGGCAAAATTTTGCAGAAGATGGCCAAAGTAAAGGTGCGCAATCCGTTATTTATGCTCGATGAAGTTGATAAAATGTCAATGGATTTTCGAGGCGATCCGTCTTCAGCATTATTGGAAGTGCTTGATCCTGAACAAAATAATCTTTTTAACGATCACTACTTAGAAGTTGACTATGATCTCTCTGATGTTATGTTTATTACTACA
>CAYFQQ010000018.1:0-3815 GCA_964345265.1 uncultured Coxiellaceae bacterium | reverse complement strand
ATTTCCTGATCGGTAACATTTATGTCTCTACCTATGGCTTGCTGTTGTAAACGACCAAATGCTATTTGGTCACTAATATTTTTACGATACTCTGCATAATCCAAACCATTGGTTTCTACTTCACTCTTTAATTGTGACAAACTCATGTGATTACGGGCTGCAATATCTTTTATAGCATCATTAAGTTCGGTACCGCTTACCGTTATGCCAGCTCGCGTTATCATTTGCTGTTGAATATTACGATAAATTAAACTATCAATTACTTGACTTGTTAAATCCTTTTCATCTGGAAGAGGAGTATTAGTTCTAGCTAATTGCCGTTTTGCAACGATAACCGCTTTATTTACTTCGCTCTGTGTAATTACACTATCGTTAACAATAACTACAATTTTATCAAGACTCGTATCTGCAAATCCACTAGCCGTGATAAAGCCTAAAAGTATCAATAATAAAGTTGTTAATTTTTTCATCATAATAACCTTCTTGTAAAAATATTTTTATAACCAGAGATATTACCAGTTAATAAACCACCAGGATCAGCATTACCAACACTACCTAATCCTTTAAATAGAAATTGCACATAATATCTATAATCAAATTTATTAGCAATTTTATAAATACGCGCATTTATAAAACGTATCGCCCAACAGCAACTATTATATTCTAGACCATAAAAGTAAGTTTGTGCATTATGGTAACTAAAATTGTAATTCCAATCACCTAAAGCGTGCCAATGCTGCCATATCAACCATGCTATAGAAACATTTACACGATTCAAGTCAACTGTTTTATTGTTGAATGAATCACCGTCAACCAAATAATTATAGCCTAGATTTATGATATGATCATCACATGGTCTATATTGAAAGTTAACAGCAGAACTATTAACTTGATTGTCATGAAAGTCCCAAGCCATATTACCGGTAACATTCCAATTTCGACTCAAATAATATTTTAGTTCACCGTATACAGGAGAGGATTTATTTTGCGTCAAAGGATCAGCAGAGCAATTATAGTTTTCATCACAAACTGTATGTTTTTGTATGGCTAGTATTTGTCCAATACTAGCGCGTAACTTTTCTTCACCAGTGTTAGCATTCAAAAAACGACTAATCAGAGCTAATGAAAATTGATTAGCATCTCCTATACGATCAATATTGCTAAAACGATTGGTTCGAAATAAATTATTGAAATTAAACGTGGATAAATTAGTATCAAAAGTTGTAATATTACTTTGATTATTCTTTGGAACATATAAATAAAATATTCTCGGTTCCAACGTTTGCGTATAATCATTTTTTATGAAATGAATATTACGCTCAAACAATAAACCACTATCAATATCCAATATGGGAAGAATACGATTAATAGATGTAGGATCATTCGGATCACGATTTTTCAACGAATAAAATGTACCTGCTACTTGCAATTTAGGATTAATAAAAACACCACTCCAATTTAACGGTAAACTTATTGCTGGTTGAAGATTAATACGTGAACCAATTGGATTAAGATTCCTGGTGTCGAACATATATTTACGATTGTCAAAATATACAAATTCACTATTAAGTTGATATGTAAGTCCATATTTCTGATTTGGATAAGTGCCAATTAAATTTAGTTGTGGTAAGCGACTATATTGATCTTGTGCTGAATCATTTAGCTGATGAAGAGTCTGAAAAGCTTGCATACGGCCTAAAAAACGCCAGTGCTCGCTATTATAATTTAAATCAAATCTATTCGGTAATTGATTGTTATTAACTTCTGCTGGTAAATCACCGAAATCACTTAAATAATAATCATCAGTTACATAATTTAAATCGATATAATTCGACCAATGATCATTAAATTTGGTTTGATTTTGAAAAGAAAAAGCCCCACGATTATTACTACTGTTTTCTAATCTAGATAAAGAATCGCTAGGCAAATATTTATTCACTGCTTTATTTTTAAATTTAGTAAATGCACGATCATTATAAATATAATCAAGTTTCAATTGACCATAGCTAGTCGCTGTTAAATAACGAAATACTCCATCTGCTAGAACACCATGTTTACTGTAAAATTTAGGAGTCAGTGTAGCATCATAGTTTGGTGCTAGATTTAAATAAAAAGGTAAAAATAATGTGTAACCAGAATCTTTAGAAAACCCAAGAGAAGGAAATAAAAATCCTGTTTTGCGCCTATTATCAATAGGAAAACTTAAATATGGTAAATAAAATGATGGAATATTTTTAATATAAAATACAGTATCGTTAGCTGTACCCATTCCGGTTTTTTTATTTAAACGAACTTTTCTACTAGTAAAATGCCACATGCCATTAACAGGTTGGCAAGTGCTACAACTCGCATGATATAAAGTTAACACATGCGATCGATCCCGTATTGCACGTTGTACCCTGCCCCATAAATTCACCCGGCCAGTGGGTGAGTCAGACGATAAATGGTAAATAGCATTATTAACAACGATGACTTTGGTTTTAAAGTTTAAATATCCATGGTTACCAACCACTAATCTACCAAATTCGCGTAACTGAACATGTCCGGTCAAATCAGCATCGATATTCTTACCAGTTTTCAAATCGCGGTGCATAACTACCTTATCCGCAATAATTTCACGTCCAAGCTGAGTAATAGTCACATTGCCAGTAAGAACGGTGTCACCATACTCTGAATATAATACTTGTTTATCAGCACTAATTGTTACTGGGATTTTTTTAACTCCAGGAGGACTTGGATAATTAAATACTATCGATGGTTGATAATAGTAACCACCGCATAAATTTTTATCTTTCTTAACTTTAGTCCAACCTAAATAATTGGCAATATCTTTTTCCGGTAATTTATTAAAGAAAACTTGACCGGCATAGACAGATAAGCAAGATGAGAAAAATACGATTATAAACAGGTATTTTTTCATATGCTAAAAAGGTTCCGTAACCAATTTGATATATCTAGGATTTCCTCAGCACAAACATGATGAGCAATAGGATAAGATAGCCATTGCACGTTTAAACCGAGATCGATTAACCTTCTCTTTGAAACTTCTGCCCATTCAATAGGCACAACATTATCATATTCACCGTGAATCATTAATATCGGTATCGATTTATTAATAGAACTTATCTCATCAGCTAAGCTATTTGCCAAAGGTAAAAACCCAGATAGTATTAAGATACCTGCTAGCTTTTGTGGATAACGTAAACCACAGTGCAATGCCATCGCACCTCCCTGAGAAAATCCCGCTAGTACAATATGTTTACTTAGTATACCCAACGAAATCTCTTTCTCAATAAGCTGGTTTATAAGTTCTTGTGACTGGCGAATGCCAGCTTCATCCTGAGGAGCATTAACATCTAATCCATAAACATCGAACCATGCCCGCATCCGATATCCTGCATTTAAAGTTACCGGTCGCATTGGAGCATGTGGAAAAATGAATCGGACACCAAGTTCAGGCGCTAAATTAAATTGCGGTACTAGATCAACAAAGTCATGTCCATCTGCACCTAAACCATGTAACCAAATCACACTGTGTTTAGGATATGTAGCTGGCTTAATTTCGATGCTATCAAGAAATTGCTGCATGAAACGATCCACATTCTAAACCAAATATTATGATTCTAACATAGAGAGACTATTAAAGTGCAATATGTTTTAGGTCTTGTATTGTTAGTGACAAATTATGCTTTTTTTTATCAGCAATTCTAATTTTGACCAATTTTAAGTGCTATTTCACGTCATACCCGCGAAGGCGGGTATCCAAAGAGCCCCAAATTAAATGGATTCTCGCATTCGCGAGAATGACAGCATCA
>CAYFQQ010000017.1:0-3107 GCA_964345265.1 uncultured Coxiellaceae bacterium | reverse complement strand
TTTGCAGGCTAATAAAATCAAATACTTACGTTACTTTATGCTCAAAGTCGTGAAGTTATTTGTTTATCGATTCCCGAATATTTTGATGCGGTTGGACGCTTTTATCAGGATTTTCCGCAGACAACAGATGATGAAGTAATAGCTTTGCTTAAGAGCAAATCTTATTAGCTACATAATTTACCGTTCCCGCATAGAATAAAGAATAATTCCAACTTAATAATACTCTGAAATTATTGAAAATCATCATTGGTGGACCTCCATATAGTTGAATTATTGAGGCAGGTAGATTTTCATCAGGAATAGGTTGCCCTGGTTTTATTCGAACTCCTAAATACTGCCATTCTCGAATGGTTCTGATATTATCGAGTCCAAGTAAATAGCGACCGAAGTGAGCTGGCAATGTTACCTTGGCGAGAACCGGTTGTTTATACTGCCAGCCATTTTCTCTTAAATAGTTAGCTATAGACGCAAATATATCAGAATAGGTCCTCCAAATATCTTTACGGCCGTCTAGGTTATAATCAACTGCGTATTTATACCAACTGGAGGGGAGAAATTGGGCTTGCCCACTTGCACCAGCCCATTCGCCCTTGAAATCTTCCAGTGTAATATGACCGTCGTTGACCATACGTAAAGCGAGTAGCAATTCTTTGCGAAAAAACTCACTACGTCTACTATCATAAGCGAGAGTTGCCAAAGACCTTATTACGTCAAAATTACCTACGAAACGGCCAAAACTAGATTCCATTCCCCATATAGTTACAATAAAACAAGGATCTACACCATATTGCGCTCCGATTGTATCGATTAATTGTTTGTGCTTACTATATTCTTTGCGACCTAATATAATACGATACTGATTGCCTCTGGTATTACGATATTTGTAATAAGTCAATCGAGTTTCAGGTTGACTACGATCGTAATGAATATGTTTTTGGCTAGGCTGCATTTCGCTAAAGATATAATCAAATAGCTGTGGATTAATTCCTTGTGCTATCGCTTCATGACGTAATTGTGCAACCCAGACACGCCAACTAACGTTAGATCTTGCTAATATAGGTTGAGTAATTAAGAGTAGTAACCCTAGCAACAAATTTATGACCACACTCCTTTGTATTAAGAATTTCATATCGATATTTTACTATATTAAAGAGGATCCTTTAATTATAATTTAAATATGTTTGCATTTTATAAATATCAATCATTGGGCAATGATTTTATATTGTTCGATTGGTTAGACAAAACCATTAATAATGTAGATAACGTTCTACAGAATGATAACTGGCCAAATATTGTTAAATATTTATGTGATAGACATTTTGGTATTGGTAGTGACGGAGTGCTTGTTGTAAGAAAGAATTCATTCGAACAAATTGAAACAGTGATGTTTAATGCCGATGGTTCTTTAGGATATAAGTGTTTGAATGGCTTACGTTGTGTGGCTCATTATCTAATTAAGCAAAAAAGTTTTCCCAGTGATTTGGAAATCTTCATGGGTGATAAGTTAATACAGTGTAGTGTTAAAGATGAGGTAATTATTAATGTAGGCAAAGTCGATTATCAAAGACAACATAAATTATCAATTTTGGGTAGAGTTTTATCAGGACATATTGTCAACGTAGGTAATCCGCATTTTGTTATTCAACAGCAAATAGACTTAAGTTGGTTGCAGATTAACGGAGCTTATATTGAACAACATAAAGATTTTCCAAATCTTACTAATGTCGAATTTGTGTGGCCCATTGATAAATCAAATAATTATAAGATATTGGTACACGAGCGTGGCTGTGGAATAACATTAGCCTGTGGTAGCGGTGCTGCTGCCATTATGCAAACACTTTATGAACTACGAAAAGTTACGAATAATGAAAGAATCATGCTAAATATGCAAGGCGGAACTATAGAAAGCTATATAGATGACAATAATAATGTTGTACAACGAGCTCCTGCGACTCTGGTTTTTCGTGCTGTTCTTAATGAAACAATCTTATGGCCAGAATAATATTGCAGCCAGCATTTGTTTTACATACCAGATCTTTTCGTGATACCAGTTTATTGGTAGATTTGTTTACTTTGCAATATGGACGTGTTAGCACTATAGCGCGTGGAGTACGCAGCGCAAAGTCGAAATCGCGTGGTTTATTATTACCATTTGTACCATTACTAGCTTCTTGGTCAGGTAAAACCGAATTAATGACATTAGGGAAAGTGGAGGCTAATGGTTCGGCTTATGATTTATCTGGAAAAACTTTATTAAGCAGTTTTTATTTAAATGAATTATTGGTAAAGTTATTAGCTCGTCATGATCCTCACCCGGATATTTTCCACGCTTATCAAAATACTCTAAATAATTTACAAAATATAAAAGATGTGCAAATTACTTTACGATTATTTGAAAAGCAATTACTTGCAAAAATCGGCTATGGACTGCAGTTAACCAAAGATATACAAGGTAACCCGATTACCATAGATCAATATTATTGCTATAAACAGGAGCGTGGTTTTGTTAGGTGTCAAAAAGATTTAAATACAAATACTCAAAATATATTTTCTGGTGAAAATTTATTGGCATTTCATAATAATAAATTTAAGGACGTTGCATCTTTAAGGGAAATAAAATGCTTAATGCGCCTTATATTTGATCATTTATTGGATAATAAACCTCTAAAAAGCCGCGAACTTATCAGCAGGTAAACTTAACTAGCAGTTTTCGGTTTAGCCCATCGTTTTTTAGTGTACATGCGAAATATGTTTCCTATATAAATATCCTTGCTTTTTTACTTCAGCTTTGTTAATACCTGTCTTTATTTTTTCGTATAATTGTTATTAGTCTTAAAAGGAAAATATATTGTGTTTAAAACTACTGAGTTTTTTTACAAACCAGATGTTTTTTTAGATCCTACTCATACGGTTATTTTTTTAGTTCAAGGTAGACGTTTTGCCTGTTATAAACCTGCCCTTCTGCAATTTGATTATTTTAAAAAAATTTTAGATGGGTGTTTCAAAGAACAAAACCAAACTGAAATAGAGTTGCAAGGTGAATCGGTAGCTATTTTTAGAGATCTTATAGAGTTTATTCACATCAATAAAGTCAGTATAACTGGGCA
>CAYFQQ010000016.1:0-6824 GCA_964345265.1 uncultured Coxiellaceae bacterium | reverse complement strand
GAAAAACAACTCAAAAAATGGAATAGAGAATGGAAAATACAATTAATTGAGAAAATGAATCTTTCATGGCGCGATTTATATTACGACATTATTCAATAACTAATTTGAGATTCCCGCTTTCGCGGGAATGACGATCGTTATTAAGCTATTTATTCAACAACGCCGTATTACATTATGGCACGACCATTTCATAAATTACTTGCAACGTCACTGCGCAAAGCTAAAAAAATTGCTGATCATCAGATAATTAAATCAGCACAACTTTTATAAACAATGTAGGTGTCATCTAAATAGTTAGATGACGTGAACAGTAACAAAATTTATAAAATTAATATCCAAAGAGGAGCATATAATGTTACAGCAACAACAAGAAATAGATAATTTACGACGAGCGGCTTTTAACGGTTATCAGCAAACTATGACAGAGATTTTTGATCGTGATCCAAGTTTATTAAATCGTCCCGTTGATACCAAACTAAACACTGCCTTACATATAGCTGCAGCAGAAGGTCATACTCAATTGGTGCAACACTTGATTAAATCACGAGGAGCAGATCCCAGTATAAAAAATAATGAAGGTGACACACCTTTATTAGTCGACGCTCGTCGTAATCAATTTGCAACATTTTGTTGGTTATACAGGAATACACAAACCGCAGAAATATCAAATGCAGCAGGCGATACTGTTTTGTGTACGGCAGCAGTAGAAGGCAGTTTGGAGGTAGTACGATGGTTAATTGAGGAACAGGGCGCAGACGTCCTAGGAACTAATTTGAACGATGCTGGACCTTTTTTATTAGCAGCACTCAATGGTCATCTTGGGACATTGAAATATTTGTGGGACAAAAAATATGTAGTAAACGTCGATGTAACAGATAATTATGGTAATACAGCTTTATCATTATCAGCGCGTACGGGACAGTATGAAACTGTAGCTTGGCTAATAGCACATGGCGCTAATGTGCTCCACCGTAATAACGCAGGTAAAACTGCGAATATGCTTGCTTTAGCAATGAGAGGCAGGCAAATGGATCAGGTAACACGGAAAAGATATGACTCTATAAATGGGGCGCTTGAGAGAGCTGAACAAAGGCATAATGTATTCCGTAGACTTTATGCAAACTACGCTCCTGCAAGTGCTACTGTAAAGGGATGTCTAATGACGGGGGGATTATGTGTTGCGTTTTTTGCCCTTGGCCGTATGTCATGTCAAGGAAATCCTGCAGCAGGAAGCCAACCACTTCCGGGCCCATCCCCATTTGGTCAGTAATCAGCAATTGAATTCCAGAATGTGTTAGAGAATTATCTAAAAATTTTGTTGAAATATATCAGCAATCGTATTCGGCAGAGTTACATAAATTAAACGAAATATGTGGCTGCGGCTACAGAAAGGCATTAGAGTTCCTTATAAAGGACTATTGTATTAGCAAACATAAAGATAAAGACATTAAAAAAAAGTCACTCCAAGAATGTATAGTTACTTATGTAAACGATTTACTGATAAAAAGCTGTGCTAAATACGCAACTCGGTTAGGTAATGATGAAACTCATTACATAAGGAAGTGGGGCAACAAAGGCTTATCTGATCTAAAAAAATTAATCAAACTCACAGTCAATTGGATTGAGAGTGAATTGTTAACACAACATTATAATGGAGAGTTTTATAACACATAATTAGCTATAAAAGTGTTAAACAAACTAAGGGCGGTCTTCGATATATTTCTTCTCTGCTGGCAATAAGTGCTTCTTTTCTAACCCCATTAGAATTGCTAATGAACCTGCGATATAAATCGACGAGTAAGTACCAATTACGATACCAATGATCAAAGCTAACGAAAAGCCACGCAGCATTTCACCACCAAAAATTAACAATGCTATTACTACTAGCAAAGTTAATCCAGATGTCATAATAGTTCGCGACAAAGTTTGATTGACAGAAAGATTCATTATTTCTACCGGAGTGCCTTTACGAACTTTGCGAAAATTTTCCCGAACTCGGTCATAAACTACTACTGTATCATTAAGTGAATAACCCAGCATGGTTAATAAAGCTGCTAAAGTGATCAAATTAAATTCGAGATGAAATAAGGAAAAAATGCCCAAAATCAATATCGGATCATGAATTAGTGCTACTGCGGAACTTACTGCAAAACGGTATTCAAAGCGTAGAGCAATATATGCCATAGTGGCTAATAAAGATACGATAACAGCCAATACACCGTTGGTAACTAATGCCTTACCAATTTGTGGACCGATATATTCTACCTGCTCTAATTTTGCTTCTGGTAATGCTTTCGATACTCGATCAGTGATCTCTTGCTGAGTTACATTCTCAAGTGGTTTCAACTTAATCATCACATCACGCGAAGTACCATAAGACTGAACTACTGGACTTTTAAAATTCGCTTTATCCAATTGGTTACGAATCTGTAACAAATCCGCTGGCTTTGTATAATGTACTTGAATTTGCGTTCCACCAGTAAAATCTAAACCGAGATTTAAGCCATTGATAACTAACGAACCGATTGAAAAAACAAACAAGGTAACAGAAAAGATTGCCGCCCACTTACGCTGCCGCATGAAATCGATTTTAGTTTTAGTTTTAAAGAATTCCATAAGGCTATATTCCTATCGAAAGCTTCTTAACACTTCTACCACCATAAATCCAATTAACTACGCCACGGGTATATACTATTGATGTAAACATGGAAGTTAATAAGCCAACAATCAAGGTAACAGCAAATCCTTTTACCGGCCCTGATCCCAATGAAAATAATACCAAAGCCACAATCAAGGTGGTCACATTAGAATCGACAATGGTTATAAAGGCCCGTTCATAACCGATATGAATACTTGCTTGTGGACTGATACCATTACGTAATTCTTCACGAATCCGTTCGTATATCAATACATTGGCATCTACTGCCATACCTACAGTTAACACCATAGCCGCGATACCAGGTAAGGTTAAAGTCACTCCAAGTGCAGAAAATATTGCCACAATGAAAATTAAATTCAGAAATAACGCCATATCGGCGCATAAACCGAATAAATGGTAATAAAAGGCCATAAATAGCACTACAGCAAGAAAACCAACTATTACAGAAATAAGTCCGGTATGAATATTTGCGGCACCCAGACTCGGACCAATAGTGCGTTCTTGAACAATATCGATTGGAGCTAGTAAGGCACCAGAACGTAGCAATAGAGCCAAATCCTGTGCATATTTTACACTCTCTAAACCGGTAATTTCGAAATTATTACCCAACGCTGACTGAATCGTTGCTACACTAATAATCTTCTCCTTTTTGTGGTGTACAGTTATCGTTTTATCATCAATTTTTTTCTGCTCTGTTTTAGTTTCAACATATACTACAGCCATCGGCTTGCCGATATTTTCACCAGTAATACGATTAAACTCACTAACGTTTTCACTGCCACCACCAAGGCGTACATTAACAGACGGTCGTCCGCTTTGATCGAAAGCAGCAGTAGCGAATGTTACTGAATCACCACGCAGAATTACTTTATCTTTCAGCAGATAAGGACGGTTTTCAAACATATATAGTTCGGATCCGATTGGCACATCGCCTGCTACAGCACTCTGCACATCATGTTCCGTGTCTACCATCTGAAATCGCAAAGTAGCGACTTTTCCGAGAATACTTTTAGCTCTTGCAGTATCCTGAATACCTGGTAATTCTACACTTATATGATCACGTCCTTGACGTTGAATAACCGCTTCACTCACTCCTAGAGCATTAACACGATTATTCAAAATATGCATGGCTTGATCAATGGCATAATTAGTAATTCTGGTTAACGCTGAATCGCTCATCACTGCTTTAATACTATATTGGTTATCGGTAGTAATCTTTAGCAGTTGATAATCGTGAAATCGACCACTAAGTTCGGAATAGGCCTTATTTAGAGTATTTTGATCGCGGAAATCGATAACAATTCCATTAGGCCGTTGTCTAGTTATTCCAGTATAACGAATATACGCGCTACGCAATGCATCGCCCATAGCATGCATATCTCCTTGTTCATGAGCTTCAATCAGCGCGTCAACATCAACTGCTAACAGAAAGTACACTCCACCACGTAAGTCTAAACCTAACTTTAACGGCTCAGCTCCCAGCGCTTCTAACCAACGTGGCGTCCGCGGAGCAAGATTAAGAGCAACTGTATATTGCTCTCCTAAAGCGGAACTAATTTCGTCTCGTGCCTTTAACTGATCATCGGTATTAGTTAAACGAATTAATAAACTATCCTTTTCTCTCTCAATCGCGATATATTTAAACTTTTCCTGGTGCAAAATATTCTGTACTGTCTGTACAGTTTGATCAGTTATCTTTTCAGCGGCTCTTATAGAAACTTGAACTGCGGGATCAGTAGGAAATAAATTCGGTGCCGCATAAACTAAACCAACAACAAACAAAATTATCAGCAATAAGTTTTTCCATAGCGGATACCGATTTTGCATTTCCTCTGCCCTTTATACCGATTTTATGGTTCCTTTAGGCAGAGAAGCTGCGATTGAAGCTTTTTGCATAGTAATTTCAACGTCTTTGGCTATTTCGAGTACAACGAAATTATCGGAAATCTTATTAATTTTTCCTAACAACCCTCCACTAGTAACCACTTCATCACCTGTTTTAAGGCTTGCCATAAGTTCTCTATGTTCTTTAGCACGCTTACTTTGTGGCCGAATAATTAGGAAATACATAAATAAAATAAGTATTATAAACATTGGTAATATAGACATAAGATTTTGCCGAGCAGGTGTAGCAGCTGCATAAGCATTAGCAATACCAAGAAAACTTAAAACATTCATTATTTTTTTCTCCTAGATATTATAAATTCGTCTAATTTACCTTGTTCGATAGCTTGACGCAAATTTTGCATTAATTTTTGGTAAAAATAGAGATTGTGAATAGTATTTAATCGTGCTCCTAAAATTTCTTTACAACGGTTTAAATGATGTAAATAACTCCTTGTGTAATTTTTACATGTATAGCAATCACAATTCGAGTCTAGAGGCGAAATACTGTTTCTATGAGTGCTATTACCAATGCGTATTATTCCCTCAGATGTAAATAAATGTCCATTACGAGCATTGCGAGTTGGTATTACGCAATCAAACATATCTACGCCATGACGTATACTTTCAATTATATCCTCTGGAGTTCCCACGCCCATTAAGTAACAAGGTTTGTCTTTTGGCATTCGCGAATTCAAATGATCTAAAATCCTGAACATATCGGTTTTCGGTTCGCCTACCGATAGTCCGCCGATAGCATAGCCATCGAAGCCGATATCCATTAACCCTTGCAGAGATTCGTTCCGTAAATTCGGATAAATACTGCCCTGAACAATACCAAATAACGCTGAGGAATTGCCCTTTTGATGAGCTTCTTTACTACGTTTCGCCCAGCGCAAAGATAACCGCATAGAAGCTTCAGCTCGCTGTTCACTAATCGGATATGAAGTACACTCATCAAGTACCATGACAATATCAGAACCAAGTGCTAATTGCATTTCAATAGAGCTCTCAGGGCTCAGAAAAACCTCCTTCCCATCAATGGGCGACTGAAACCGAATTCCGTCTTCAGACAGTTTACGTATATTTGCTAGACTAAAAACCTGGAAACCTCCTGAATCAGTTAGAATTGGGCCATCCCAATGCATAAAATTGTGCAACCCAGCATGCTTTTGAATTACTTCTACTCCTGGTCTCAACATTAAGTGGAAAGTGTTCCCTAAAATAATTTGTGCTCCACTGGTTTTAACTTCTTCCGGTGTCATAGCTTTCACCGTGCCATAAGTTCCTACTGGCATAAAAGCTGGAGTGTCAACCACACCGCGAGAGAAAACCAGTTTTCCTCTTCTTGCGTTATTGTCTGTTTCCAATAATTCAAATTGCATTGCTAATTATTTCCTCATTCTGCATTTTCATTAAGCTTATATTATCTTTTTGGCTTTTGAATAACCCTAAATATTTCGTGACTCATGGTACCTTTTATATTATAATATGTATATTCAATAATTATGGAGGATTTAACATGAAACTATTTCCAATACTCAACAAACCAGTTAATAAAGCTAACAACAAACAAGCCGGTATAGTATTCCTGGAATACGTTATCATGGCTTTTATCGTCACAGTTGCTGTAATCTGCGCTCTGTGGTGGTTCTATTGGCATCTACAACAGATGACTTGGGAAGTAAAACAAAAATTAGATACTTTGAAAACCTTGAACTGCGAATTGTCTAAACCAGAGGGTGAGCAGCCTACTCCTGCTGGGCAGATCGGTCCTATTGGATTTGTAGCAGATGGTTCTAATAAATATGTGGAAGATATTTCCTATCCTAATCAAAAAGTTACAATACATAATGATGGTGGCAGTTCTATAAGTGGATATGTTTATTTTCTATATTTTGATCCTGTTAGTGGGCAGATGAGGTGGCGGCTAGAAGGGAAAAAATTTCTTTCTTTAGATGGCGGCAAATCTATAAGTCTTTATCACAATCATGATGATTATGGAGATAGTGACCCTTATAGTTTAGAACTTGTGTTATCTGGCGACCAACCGTACACTGTTACTGTAACTCAATTACCTTAGTCCGATTGAATCTAATTTTGAGCAATCACTGCAACTCGAATAGAGCGCCAACGGTTTGTTTTATTACCTTCCGACGACAGATCAGCAATTCTCATTTTGATGCTGTCATTCTCGCGAATGCGAGAATCCATTTAATTTGGGGCTCTTTGGATACCCGCTTTCGCGGGTATGACGTGAAATAGCACTTAAAATTGGTCA
>CAYFQQ010000015.1:0-3703 GCA_964345265.1 uncultured Coxiellaceae bacterium | reverse complement strand
GATCGAAAATATGCGCCGTGTGATCGTCGAATTGTTGTTAATAAACCACGATGCTGAATGTTTGCAATGTCCAAAAAATACCCATTGTGAATTGCAAAAAGTAATTAATTATGTGGGTATTGATGAAGAGCGTATTAAACGCTTAGTTAAGCCTATACGTAAGTTATCTATTGAGAATTCTAACCCTTTTTTTGCTATTAACCATAATAAGTGTATTCAGTGCGGCATCTGCATTAGAACTTGCGATGAATTGCAGGGCTTGAATATACTTGATTTTGCACATCGCGGCTTTGACATGATGGTTTCAACTTTTAACGAAAAACCTCTAGTTGAGACCAATTGCAAATCTTGCGCTGAATGCGCAATTCGTTGTCCTGCAGGTGCTATGCCCTTAAAAACGTTTCAGCGACCGGCTCGAGAAGTAAAAACGACTTGTGCTTATTGTGGTTGCGGGTGTGGATTATATTTGGGAATTCGTGGCAATAAAATTGTTAGCGCGAGAGGCGATCGTAATAATCCTTCTAACCGCGGTAGCCTTTGTGTGAAAGGGCGTTTTGGTTATGAGTTTGTAAATAGTCCAAAGCGATTGACTAAACCATTAATTAAGAAAAACGGCGAATTTGTTGAAACTTCTTGGGATGAAGCTATTAATTTAATTATTGAGCAATTTCAAAAATATAAAGGTGATCAATTTGCCATGCTATCATCTGCTAAAGCGACTAATGAAGATAATTATGTTATTCAGAAGTTTGCTCGCGCGGTTATGGGAACCAATAATATTGACCATTGTGCTCGGCTTTGTCACGCGCCAACTGTAGCAGGTCTTAAGCAAACCTTTGGCAGCGGTGCAATGACCAATTCTATTCGGGAATTTAGTGAATCTAAATGCATTTTTGCTGTTGGCACTAATACGACCGATGCACACCCAATCATTGCATTGCCGATGAAGAAGGCAGTTCGAAATGGCGCCAAATTAATTGTCGCTAATCCGCGGCGTATTGATCTCTGTAAGCACGCGCATATTTTCTTGCAGCATAATCCGGGAAGCGACGTTGCATTATTAATGGGGATGGCCAAGGTTATTATTGATGAGGATTTGCACGATAAAGAATTTATTGCTAAACGCTGCGAGGACTTTGCTGCGTTTAAAGAATCACTAAGTTCATTTGATTTAGATTCTGTTGAACAAATAACCGGCGTGCCGAGAGATAAAATTATAGAAGCGGCGCGTATTTATGCAAAACAAAAGCCTAGTGCCATCTTATATGCAATGGGAATTACTCAGCACACTCATGGTACGGATAATGTAATTGCTACTAGCAATTTGGCATTACTTACTGGCAGTGTGGGAAAGATCGGAAGCGGTGTAAATCCATTGCGCGGACAGAATAACGTGCAAGGTGCTTGTGACATGGGAGCATTGCCTAATGTTTATCCCGGTTATCAGGCAGTAAATAATGGAGATGCTAAAACAAAATTCGAATCAGCTTGGAATGCAACACTATCTAACCAGCCAGGCTTAACTCATTTGGAAATTTTTGATGCTGTTTTGGAAGGAAAAATAAAAGTTTTATATACGGCAGGAGAAAATCCGATGCTAAGCGAAGCTAATAGTAACCATGCTAGAGAAGCTATTGGTAAGTTAGAATTTTTTGTTACTCAGGACATTTTCTTAACTGAGACCGCCGAATTAGCTGATGTAGTACTACCTGCAGTAACCTTTGCAGAAAAAGACGGCACTTTTACTAATACTGAACGCCGAGTGCAACGAGTGCGCGAAGCTATTGAGCCAATAGGTGAATCCAAGGCCGACTGGCAAATTGTTTGTGAGATTGCTAAACGCTTGGGAGCCAAGGGATTTGATTTTACTGATGCACAAGAAATTATGGAGGAGATCGCTTCGTTGACTCCAAGTTATGGCGGAATATCTTATTCGAGGCTAGAAAATGAAAGCCTGCAATGGCCGTGCCCGAATAAGGATCATCCTGGTACGCCAATTTTACACGTTGATAAGTTTGCGACTTCATCAGGCAAAGGTAAGTTTATCCCTCTAACTTATAAGCCGTCAGCAGAGTTACCGGATGATGAATATCCATTAATTTTAACAACGGACCGCAGTATTTTTCATTACCATACCGCGACCATGACTCGAAAAGTTGATGGTTTAAATGAGTTAAGAAAACATGAAGTAGTACGAATCAATCCCAAAGACGCAGCGGATTTAAAAGTCGAAGAAGGTGAGGTAGTAAAAATAATCTCGCGGCGCGGTGCAATAACTGCTCCAGTTAAAATCACCGATACGTCTTCACCTGGTGTCATTGCAATGACATTCCATTTTGTAGAGAGTCCAACTAATGTGTTAACTAATTCAGCTTTTGATCCAATTGCAAAAATTCCTGAAACCAAAGTTTGCGCGGTAAGAATCGAGAAATTGTGATTCCTCAAGATAAGTATATAAAAGTTGGAAATATAAACACCAGATATTGGGTCTTAGGTAATACCGGTCCAGTTGTCTTATTAATTCATGGCTTTGCGAGCAGCGTTGAATATTGGATGGCCAATATTAATCAATTGGCTAAAAATCACCGTGTATACGCCTTAGATTTGGTTGGCTTTGGCCATTCTGATAAACCTAACATTAAATATCGTGGAGCTGTATTAGCTCAGTTTGTGAAGAAATTCATGGAAACACAAAGTATTGCCAAAGCAACATTAATAGGTCATTCGTTAGGAGGTGCAGTAACTTTATATTTTGCGATTAGATATCCAAAATTAGTAGATAAATTAATATTGGTAAGCAGTGGCGGATTAGGTCGAGAAATTTCATTTGATTTTCGCATATTAACTTTGCCTTTTATCGGTGAATTAATTTTAAGTTTCGCTAGTCAAGCTTCGTTGAGGAGAATAATTTATTCTCATGTTTATAATAAAGATGCTATTAGCGATGATTTCATCGATAGGATTTATGCTATATTAGAATTGCCAAATACCAAAAGAACTATGCTTGTGATATTGCGCCAGCATGTAAATTTTTTTGGCGTTAAATTGGATGCAATTAAATTAATTTTGAATAATTTATCCAAAATCCAAAATCAAACATTAATTATTTGGGGGGAAAATGATAATCTTCTTCCGGTTACTCAAGCTAATATTGCTGTTCAACATTTACCTAATGCGAAATTACATATTTTTGAAAATTGTGGACATATTCCTCAGATGGAACATAGTGAAGAGTTTAATGATTTAGTAATAGATTTTATCCTTCGCGAAAATCCATGCGCATAACCAGCGGGTGAATATGAGTTATTATAAGTGTTAATAAATTGTTAAGCTTTGTAAGCTACCATAGATAATGTAGGTGTTATTTCGATAGCGAGTAATGCAAACAGTAACAAACAATTTAGGTAAAAAAATATGGCTAGAGTTAATATTTTTGGTGCTAGAAATGAGGCAGTTGAACGATAGAAACAACCCTACACAAATTAAGCTGTTGAACACACACGGACGTCACAAGAAAAAGCAGATTCTGAGCAGCTAAGGAAGTATATTAGCGAATCGATTGAGAAAAAAGATAATGATACTATTAGCAGCAATTCTAATTTTGACCAATTTTAAGTGCTATTTCACGTCATACCCGCGAAGGCGGGTATCCAAAGAGCCCCAAATTAAATGGATTCTCGCATTCGCGAGAATGACAGCATCA
>CAYFQQ010000014.1:0-5456 GCA_964345265.1 uncultured Coxiellaceae bacterium | reverse complement strand
CTTGAGTTTCTCGTTGAGGGTTTCGCGACACCTCAAAGTTACACCCTAGAAAATGAAATCCTCCCTTCAATGCTCCCATACGGGATTTATGCGGAGAGATTTCTAGTTTTAATTCTTTCAAAATTTCAAATAACCTTTTGCGCACTTTCGTATATTGGCGCTTATTTTCTACGAGAATTATTATATCATCCATATAACGACGATAAAAGATTTTTCGACAATTCTCAAATGCACAATCTAAATCTGTTAAATAAAGAGCACCAAAAAATGGTGATAAACTGCTGCGAATCGGAATACCACGTTTGGCCGGTTGTCACAATAGTTTCAAAGTAGTGATGAAGGATTGAATTTTTTTGTGCGCAAACAATGCACAAGGATTTATAAAAGTATAAGCTTAAATTGTATTTATTGCTAATTAGTGTCCCAAGAGTGTCCCATTTGATGGTATTAATAATTCGGATTTTTCCACAACCCTTGCCCTTACTGGTGCCGAGGAGTGGAGTCGAACCACCGACCTACTGATTACGAATCAGTTGCTCTGCCAACTGAGCTACCCCGGCATATTAAATGCTAAATTTAAAGTATAAAAGAGCAAATACTGTATTGCAATCGATTTGCAGGTACCTTATAACTTGGTTCGCATTAAATTTTAGGAGAAGTACTATGCATACTTATCAGAGAGGATTTACGTTGATCGAATTATTAATCGCAATTGCCATCATCGGCATACTTACAACTATCGCGCTCCCCTCATACCAAAGATATACCAGACGAGCACACTATACTGAAATTGTACAAGCAACTGCACCATATAAGCTTGGTATTGATGAATGTTATCAAGTTATGGGAGATCTCAAACAATGTAAAGCCGGAAAAAATGGAGTACCTGATAATATTGAAACTGGACATGGTATAGGATTAGTAAACAGTATTACTGTTGTAGATGGTGGCAAAATAATCGTAACTCCGAAGACCTTATATGGAATTAAATCGGAGGATACATATGAATTAATACCAAACGAAATTAATGACCGATTAACCTGGAAATATAGCGGTGGAGGAGTAAAGAAAGGATATGCAAATTAATGGTTTTGCAAGTTGTTTAATTAAAAACGCAGTATTGAATGAATCAGAAGCTTTACAAATACAAGCTGAGGCACGACAAAGTAATTTATCGTTAATTAGTTATCTGATTAAAAATAAATTATTAGACTATAAAATAATTGCAAAATATACTGCAAAATATTTTGGTTTGCCTTTAGCAAATCTGCATGACAATGATATTAAAAACTTGCCGCTTTCATTGATTGATAAAAAAATAATTGAAAAATATCAAATATTGCCAATTTCGCAACAAGACAATCAGCTAGACATTGCTGTAACAGATCCAACTCAAACGCAGGTTATAAACGAAATTAAATTTCACACTAATTTTAATGTTAGACTTAAAATTGCAGAATACGATAAACTAATTAATATAATTAATAACATATTATACGCAAAACGCTATGACGATTTTAATTCTGAAAACGCTCATATAATTAAATTAGTTGATCAAATTCTTAACGAAGCTATTGACAAAGGAGCTTCAGACATTCACTTCGAGCCTTACCAAAATGATTATCGAATCCGGTTTCGAATTGATGGCATATTACATGAAATCACTAAGCCAGATTTATCCCTAGCTGGCCGTTTAAGTGCGCGATTAAAAATTATATCTGGACTAGATATTTCTGAGCGCCGCTTGCCACAAGATGGACGTTTCAATTTCAGCACACGAGACTGTCGAATTAATACTTGCCCTACTTTATATGGTGAAAAAATAGTAGTAAGAATTTTAAACCCTGATAATTTACTTTTACAAATCGATGAATTAGGACTTGAAAAACAACAACAGAAATTATTCTCAAACGCTATTAAACGACCGCAAGGAATGATTCTAGTCACCGGTCCAACTGGAAGCGGCAAAACCGTTTCACTATATGCTGCTCTGAATCAACTAAATTCCATTGATAAAAATATTTCGACAGTCGAAGATCCGATAGAAATCAGTTTACATGGTATTAATCAAGTAAATATTAATCCTAAAATTAGCTTAAATTTTGCTACTATTTTACGAGCTTTTTTAAGACAAGACCCTGACATAATTATGGTTGGCGAGATACGTGATTTGGAAACCGCAGAAATCGCAGTCAAAGCAGCACAAACAGGGCATTTAGTCCTATCGACATTACATACTAATTCAGCGGCAGAAACCATTATAAGATTATTAAACATCGGCATTGCAGGATTTAATATTAATAGCTCATTGATATTAGTTATTGCGCAACGCTTAACCAGAAAGCTTTGTACTTATTGTAAACAGCAACAAAAAATTTCGCATCAAGCTCTGCTGGAACATGGTTTTACAGAAAACGAGATAAATAATTTAACTATTTATTCCGCACATGGTTGCAAACATTGCAATAAAGGTTATCAAGGAAGAACCGGAATTTTTGAGTTTATGCCGATTTCCGAACAAATCTGCCAAGCTATAATACAGCATAACAATGCTATAGAAATTCACAACCAAGCCTGCCGACAAGGAATGATAACTCTGCGCGAATCAGCTCTAAACAAGGTCCGACATGGAATAACCAGTTTGCAAGAAATTAACCGAGTCATATGAACCAAAAAGCTTACCAATGGGATGGAATAGATCAACATGGGATGCGGATTAGTGGCAAAATGTATGCTGAAAATATTGATAGTGTAAAAAATGAATTAATGAAACAGCACATTTCGCCATTGAAAATACATAAGAAATTCAAATTATACGAAAAAATTTCTTCTAAACATATTGTTGATTTCAGTCGTCAACTAGCTACATTGATAAATTCCAACATTCCATTATTCGCCGCTCTTAATATTATGCAACAAAATTGTAAATGTTTTAATCTAAGGGTACTGATAGAAAATATTAAAAGTAATATCGAGGAAGGCACGGCATTAAGTGATGCTTTAAAAAAACACGCTTGTTTTAGCAAATTGTTTTATAGCCTAGTCTTTATCGGCGAACAATCAGGAACCTTAGACATTATGTTAAATCATCTTGCAAATCACTATGAAAAAATTGAAGTGCAAAAACGTAAAATAAAAAAAGCTCTGCTTTATCCAAGTATAATATTATCAATAGCAATAATTGTGAGTGTTGTCTTATTAGTACTTGTAGTACCACAATTTATAGAATTATTTCAAAGTTTTGGGGCACAGTTGCCTATTTATACACAATTCATAATTCGACTATCAGTAATCATCAGAAGCAAGGGGCTATTTATTTTGCTGTTATTTATTGTAGTTATATTTACATATAAAATGATTAAAAGATACTGCAAAGTGTTCGCCATTTTTAGCGATAAAATTATTCTTAAAATTCCGATCATCGGTCTAATGATAAAAAAATTAATCATTGCCAATTTCTGTCGTACTCTTGCAATCACATTTAACGCGGGCTTACCATTAAGTGAAGCATTACAGATGATTGCCCAAACCTGTGATAATCAAATTTATCAACAGACTATACTCAAAATTCATCAACAAGTATCCGCTGGACAAAATATTACTTCGGCTATGGAAAACAATCCATTATTCCCCAAGAGAGTTGTACAAATGATAACCATTGGTGAACAATCTGGTTCTCTAGATAGCATGTTGGCAAAAATTGCTGAATATTATGATGCAGAAGTAAATTATTTGGTAGATAATTTAAACAATTTGTTAGAACCATCAATCATGGTTATTCTAGGCATATTAATAGGAGGTTTAATTATCGGCATGTATTTACCAATTTTCAAATTAGGAACAGTTATATGATTGTTATTAATTATCTACAAGCTAATACTGCTTTATTCCTAATACTAGTTGGTTTACTCAGTCTTGCTATCGGCAGTTTTCTAAACGTTGTTATTTACCGTCTACCTATCATGCTAAAAAAGCAGTGGCAACAAGAATGTGCTGAACTACTCCAACAACAATTACCATCAAAAAAAACAACATTCAATCTCGCTATGCCACGTTCCCATTGCCCCCATTGTAAAAAAATGATTAGCGGTAGATATAATATTCCACTACTTAGCTTTATTTTATTAAGAGGCAAATGTCCTTATTGTGGTAATAAAATTTCATCCCGTTATCCAATCGTTGAATTTAGTTGTTGCGTTCTATCGATTCTTATAGCTCTTAAATTTGGCGTGAGTGCAAAAACTGCAGTTTTATTACCCTTTACCTGGGCCTTGATCGTGCTTGTTTTTATAGACTTTGAACATCTACTACTGCCAGATATTATCACCCTGCCCTTTTTATGGTTAGGACTATTGCTTAGCCTATTTGGCTTGTTTTGTAGTTCATCTGAAGCTATTGTAGGAGCAGCATTTGGTTATTTAATACTATGGTCGAGCGCGCAAATTTTCAGATTAATCCGTGGCAAGGAAGGCATGGGACAGGGAGACTTCAAATTATTAGCAATGTTTGGAGCCTGGCTAGGTTGGCAAGTATTGCCATTTATAATCCTATGCGCATCATTATTAGGTGCTATTATTGGCATCACACTGATATTTCTTAAAAAACATTCTTTACAAAAACCTATACCATTTGGTCCTTACATTGCTATTGCTGGTTATATTGCCATCATATGGGGCCACGATATATTTAACTGGTACTTACAACATATAATAGGAAGATATTAATGCTAAAAATAGGTTTAACAGGTGGAATTGGTAGCGGTAAATCCACTGTCGCTAAATATTTTGCAGAACTTGGCGTTGCAATTATTGATGCAGATAAAATAGCACGTGAATTAGTAGCTAAAGATACACATACTTTAACAAAAATTGTTAAGCACTTTGGTAGTAAAATTTTAACCGGTCGTGGCGAACTTGATCGCACATATTTACGTAAATTAATATTCAGTAATCCCAAACAAAAACAATGGCTAGAAAAATTATTGCACCCGTTGATTTTCCATTTCATGGTAAATCAACTACAACAAATTAAATCGCCATATTGTATATTAGTGATTCCACTATTACTGGAAACACAACAAGAAAAACTGGTTGATCGTATATTAGTTGTTGATGCTCCTCAGGAACAGCAAATTAACCGAACCATGAAAAAAAACAAAATGTCGGAAAAAGAAGTTAAAGCCATAATAGTTACTCAAGCAAATCGTGAGCAACGTTTAGCGAGTGCAGACGATATTATTTACAATGACAATTCATTAACTAAATTAAAACAACAAGTACAGCAATTGCATCAAAAATATTTAATTTTAAGCAAATAAGCCCTAGTTTCATTAAGCCAGGGCGTTGTTGAATAAATGTTCCGTCATTCCCGCGCAAGCGGGAATCTCAAATTAGTTATTGAATAATGTCGTAATATAAATCGCGCCATGAAAGATTCATTTTCTCAATTAATTGTAT
>CAYFQQ010000013.1:0-3295 GCA_964345265.1 uncultured Coxiellaceae bacterium | reverse complement strand
TGATGCTGTCATTCTCGCGAATGCGAGAATCCATTTAATTTGGGGCTCTTTGGATACCCGCCTTCGCGGGTATGACGTGAAATAGCACTTAAAATTGGTCAAAATTAGAATTGCTGCTTGTAGCAATAATTGATTGGTATAGCCGGTATGTACTTGATTGGGATCTTAGTATTAATCTAGAAGCTGAATTTTGTGTAGAAACATTATCTAGGGTTTTGGATTGGGGTAAGTGCGATATTTTCAATACTGATCAAGGTAGTCAATTTACTAGCAAAGATTTTGTTGGCTTATTGCTATTGCATGATATAAACATTAGCATGGATGGTCGCGGACGTGCACTGGATAATATTTTCATCGAACGCTTATGGCGCAGCATAAAGTATGAATGTATTTATATTCGATCTTTATCAAGCGTAGCTGAAGCAAGAGCAGCCATTGATAACTATTTTAAGTTTTATAATAATCAAAGACCACATCAGGCTTTAGGTTACAAAACACCAGCGGAGGTATATTTTAATGATGCCAATTGAAGCAAAGAGCAGAATTCCGCGGAGCCTATTGACAATTATTAATAACATCCCTGTTATTAACAATTGCCAACAGACTCTCGCGACAAAAACGCCAAACCGTGCACAACTTGCTATGATAAGCCATCTTGCCTTATCATTTGACGCAAGTTGCACACCGTTTGGCTTAAATAATAAAAATTTATATGGATTTATTTTTGGCGTTTCACGCCATTCGGTATTATGGATTTTTTTAATAAAAACTGTGAGGAGATGACATCTTAATTTTTTAGAAAATTTGTCTTGACAAAGGAGACCACCTTAGACATAAAGGAGCAAATGCTATTAGACATTGGCGGACGCGTAAAGATCCGCTTGTAGAGGTATGGGGAAAAGAACTAGTTCCGATGTTAGAAGCGTCGCCGTTATTGACGCCAATAACTTTACTAGAATATTTACAAGATAAATATTCTGATAGTTATCCGGATTCACTATTACGTACTTTGGAAAGGCGGATTAAGAATTGGCGGGTGCTTTGTGGTCCGGATAAAGAAGTAATTTTTAGGCAAATACATGAACCAGGACGATTAGGATTATCAGATTTTACTAAATTAAAAGGAATAATTATCACAATTGCAAACAAGCCATTAAATCACTTACTTTATCATTTTCGTTTAGCATACAGTAAATGGAGTTATCTAAAAGTTATATTGGGAGGAGAAAGCTATACAGCTTTAGCGGAAGGCCTACAAGAATCACTATGGCGTTTAGGTGGAAGTCCTTTAGAACACAGAACGGATAGTTTATCAGCGGCATTTAAAAACTTAAGTAAAGATGAGCAAGAGGACATTACTCGAAGATATGCAGAATTTTGTAAACATTACAATATGCAAGCCAGTCGCAATAATTCTGGAGTTAAACATGAAAATGGAGCGATTGAGGGACCACATGGTCATTTAAAAAGACGAATAAAGCAAGCCCTTTTATTAAGGGGTTTTAATGATTTTAAAACCATAGCAGAATATCAAGCTTGGTTAGATCAAACAGTACAAGGTCATAATCGCCGTAACGCCAAACAGGTAGCTATAGATAAAGCAGCATTACAAGCATTGCCTATGCAGAAGGCAACTGATTTTACTGAGTTAGTAGCTAAAGTTAGCAGCAGCAGTACTATTGATGTTAGAAGAGTAACTTATACAGTACCATCAAAATTATGTGGTGAGACCTTGCGTATTCATTTATATCATGATCGTTTATATTGTTATTTAGGTAATCAAAAGATAACTGTTTTAGATCGTGCTTATCCTACAGGAAAGACTAGGCGAGCTAGGAGTATTAATTATCGGCATGTAATAAAAGCCTTGGTTCGTAAACCGCAAGCCTTTCGTTATTCTCATATCAGAGATGAGCTATTACCGAATAATCAATATAAAAAAATATGGCACCATATAAATACCAATATAATAGGCAAATCTGCTTGTAAATTAATGGTTGGTATTTTGTATTTGGCAGCCAATTATGATTGTGAAGAGCAATTGGCAGATTACATATTGAAATTGATAGCTGTAGAACGTCCTATATATTTACCCGATTTACAGAATCGTTATGAAACTAAAGCAATTCGGCAACCAAATATTGAGGTACAACAACATAGTTTACAAAGTTATAATTTATTAGTGGAGAATAATTATGTGTGAAGCAGCAACTTTACCATTACTATTAAAACAGCTCGGCTTACCTTCAATATATAATAACTGGGAAACCGTTGCTAGGGAAGCTGAAGAAAAGCATTGGAGTTATGCTAAATATCTTGCCATTTTAAGCGAACTTGAAGCTACTGCCCGATATAATAAACGAGTACAACGCCATATTAAAGAATCCAAGCTGCCCAGTAGTAAAACCTTAGCTACTTTTAATTTCTCTGCTGCTAAAAGTATTAATCAAGCTCAAATAGAAGCTCTTGCAGAAAATAATGACTGGGTTAAAAATGCTGAAAACGTTGTGATTTTTGGTCCTTCTGGTGTTGGTAAAACTCACCTGGCCGCAGCTATTGGCTATAACTTAATTAATCAAGGAACTCGAGTATTATTTGCTTCTACTATGGAAGTTGTACAAAAATTACAAATAGCTCGTAAAGAATATAAGTTACCTGAGGCTCTTAATAAACTTAGTCGCTACCCTTTATTAATTTTAGATGATATTGGCTATGTTAAAAAAAATGAAATGGAAACTAGTGTATTATTCGAATTAATCGCTGACCGTTACGAAAACTCTAGTTTAATTATTACCGCTAACCAGTCATTTGCTGATTGGGATTCTATTTTTCCTGACAACATGATGGCTGTGGCTGCTATTGATAGACTTATTCATCATGCAGCAATTATTAATATTAAAGAGCAAAGCTATCGCAAATCTCATGCCGAAAATCAGCTTGGCTCTAAAATAGGTTAAATTTTTAATGTACTTTAAATATGGAGAATTTTTATGAGTATGACCGGCAAAGATAATTGTCGCCGACCGGAAAAAATAGTTGACGTTTAACAATCGTTTTTGGGTAATTGATTATCGTATTTATGCACCTCATCAAGATGGACAAGCGGGCACATCGGTGAGATTTTATACGGTTTAAAGACAATTTTTAGGATATGGTTTATTGTAATTTTTGTGCTAGATTTATACAACATAACTTAAAACCCTGAGCGTAAGCTCAGGGATGAAGTTTTCCCTGAATCGTGCTGTAATGTGGTACGATGAAATTAAGGAAACAAAGTCATTGTGTGTATAAATGT
>CAYFQQ010000012.1:0-1503 GCA_964345265.1 uncultured Coxiellaceae bacterium | reverse complement strand
TGCTGTTTTTTTGCGACGACGCATGTGGTAATGCCATACAGAGGCTTTTTGATACAGTTCAAAAGCGATCCATCGATATTTGATATTTTGGGCTATAGTTTCCATTTTATTATGAATTATATTCTGGTATCTCATGAAATCAAAGTTAGTTCTTTGGTGACCAGTAATTCTAATTTTGACCAATTTTAAGTGCTATATCCTCAACGCTAAAATAAATTCCATAGTAATCGCCAGAGATTTTTCCATAGTTAATGGCGGTGGACAAAAGACATTAATTTATTTATTAATTTTCTCCCAAATGTGTAGTAAGTCATATTTGGGAGGGCAAAAAAATGTTGAGATTAGCTATGTATATAACAATACAAACACTGTGGAATAAAGGTCACAATAAGTCACGAATTGCTCAAATTACTGGGCATGATTGGAAAACTGTTGCAAAAGTGATACGTAATCTTAAAGAAGGTAAATCACCGCCGGATAAAAAGCCTCATCCATGTATTTTGGATTTTTATAAAGAACGACTTATTGCATGGATAGAACAAGGCTTATCTGCTTTACGTATGCATAAGGAGTTATTACGTTTGGGAGTTAAAGTTAGTTACTCATCTGTTAAAAATTTTGTAGCTATTACTAAGCGTAATAATAATATTTTTATGCGTATACATACAGCTGCTGGTGAAGAAGCTCAAGTGGATTTTGGTTACGTTGGGTATACTTTGGATAATAATGGCAAGCGAAGGAAGACCTGGGTATTTAATATGCGTCTTTCTTATTCTCGCCTCGATTATTTCGAGAAAGTGTATGACCAAAAAGTTGCGACTTTTATTACGTGCCATATTCATGCTTTTCATTATTTTGGTGGTATACCTAAAACTGTAAAAATAGACAATTTAAAAGCAGCTATTTTAGAAGCAAACTTTTATGAACCAGTCTATCAGAGAATATATAAGCAATTTGCTGATTATTATGGATTTGAACCAATTCCTTGCAGGATATATCAACCTAACGATAAAGGTAAAACTGAATCGGGAATTAAATATGTAAAGAATAATTTTTTTGCAGGTAGAACCTTTAAGAATGGTGATGACCTTGATCAACGATTAACTCTATGGCTGGCGAAGGCAAATGCAAGAGTGCACGGCACTACTAAAAAAGTTCCACAGGAGGTATTTGAGATTGAGGAACAACAAACATTATTACCATTACCAGCACAAGAGTTTTACCTGTCACAGTTAGGTACACGGAAAGTGTATCATGACTGCCACGTATATATTAACCATAATTATTATTCTGTGCCATATAAATATGTAGGAAAAGAAGTTGAAATCGAAGTTGGTAATGGTCTTGTTAAAATATATTACAACAATGAACGAATAGCTATACATACCAGCAATTCTAATTTTGACCAATTTTAAGTGCTATTTCACGTCATACCCGCGAAGGCGGGTATCCAAAGAGCCCCAAATTAAATGGATTCTCGCATTCGCGAGAATGACAGCATCA
>CAYFQQ010000011.1:0-6109 GCA_964345265.1 uncultured Coxiellaceae bacterium | reverse complement strand
TGATGCTGTCATTCTCGCGAATGCGAGAATCCATTTAATTTGGGGCTCTTTGGATACCCGCCTTCGCGGGTATGACGTGAAATAGCACTTAAAATTGGTCAAAATTAGAATTGCTGGTTACGTTTTACCTATTTTGCAACAGAACTGTTTCTAAGATAAAATAAAGGTTTGCAGGAATTGAATATAGTAGGATGAAACTTAGCCCTGTTCAGAATCGGAGATTAATAATCTTTTCTTGGGCGATGTATGACTTCGCCAATACGATATTTTCAATGAATGTTATTACCCTTTATTTTGCGCTGTGGGTAACAGTAGATATGCATGGCGAAGATATTTATTATAGCTTTGCTTTGTCTGGATCAATGTTATTATCAGCGTTAACTGCCCCAATTTTTGGGACGATATCAGATAAAGTAGGCAAACGAATGCCATTTTTAATATCATTTACTGTTTTATCTTGTGTTTTTACGGCATTAATTAGTTTCTCAGCTAATATAATTATGGGTTTAATTGCATTTAGTGTGGCCAATTTTGGCTATCAGTTAGGCAATGTATTTTATAATGCTCTTTTGCCAAGTGTGAGCCGCTATAAGAAAGTCGGCCGAGTATCAGGTGTGGGCGTCGGTCTTGGTTATTTTGGCACTATTGCGGGTTTAGTATTAGTCGGTCCATTTGCTTTGCATTATGGTAGACAGGCTGCATTTATCCCAACCGCAATTTTATTTTTTCTGTTTTCTTTGCCTTGTTTTATATTTGTGAAAGACAAGAAGAGTTATCTTCGAAGTAAAATTATAGGAAAATCAGGAAATGCCGTAGCGGCTGCTTTTGCAAAAATTAAAGAAACTTTTATTGATATTAAGAAATATTCGGAAATTCTTAGATTTTTAATTGCAGCATTCATTTTTTTAAATGCAATTGATGCAGCTTTTATATTTATGTCAGTATATGCCAAGAAAGTTATAGGATTTAGCGATTCAGAAATTCTTGTTCTTTATGCGTTTTCAAGCGTGTTTGCTATCTTAGGAGCGTTTTCGGTTGGGATCGTTACTGACAAATTAGGTGCTAAAAGAACCCTTACGGGGGTGTTGTGTTTATGGTGTGTTACAGCTTTTTTAGTGATAATAAGTTGGAGTAAACATAATTTTTTTGTTATTGGACCGCTAGTGGGAATTAGTTTGGGAGGAACATGGACAAGTGCAAGAACATTGTTGGTTGAACTAACTCCAGAGCATATGATAGGAGAATTTTTTGGTTTTTATGGGTTAATCGGGAAAACTGCTGCTATCGCTGGTTCACTTGTTTGGGGCGTCTGTGTTTTGGTGTTTGGGTTCTTAGGCATGCTGAAATACCGAATAGCTGTTGCAGCATTGTTGCTATTTTTAATAGTAGGATTGGTTATTTTACAAAAAGTGCCGACAAAAAAAGTTCATCATGGTTGAAAAGATATATACCTTACCAGAGAAGTTCAGTGAATTGGTTAAACAATTTCCTGATAGAACTGTTATGCAAATGAAAACAGCTGATGGTTACAGTAAATTTACCTATAAAAATATTTATCAACTCTCTCAATCTATTGCTTACTCACTTCACAAATTTAGTTTAAAAAAAGGTGATAGAGTTGCTATTGTATTGGAAAACAGGCCTGAATGGGGTGCAATTTATTTTGCAATTATGTTTGCTGGTGGTATCGCAGTACCTTTAGATCCTCAATCAACAAAAGAAGATATAAAATATTTTTTACATAACTCAAAATCTAAAGTAGTTTTTACTTCACGACAGTTTCTATCATTATTTTCTAGATTGTCTTTGCTAAAAATAATAACAATTGATGATAAAATGTTTACTGCAGAAAGTCCTATCACTATTGCTGTTGAAATTTTCCCAGAAGACATCGCTTCTATTCTATATACTTCAGGTACTACAGGTAAACCAAAAGGAGTCATGCTTACTCATGAAAATTTCTATGCTAATTTTCAAAGTATAGATAAATTAAAAATATTTACTGAAAAAGGATATCATAATATTTTGTCTATTTTGCCATTACATCATTCCTTTCCATTTATGGTTACTTTGATTGTACCTTTGTTTACTCAAAACCTAATTGCTTATGTTGAGAGTTTGAGAGTCGAAGAGATATTGACTTGTATGAGAAAAACTAAAGTAACCATATTGGTAGGTGTACCACAAATTTTTTATATGTTTTATAGACATATATCAGATGAAATAAATAAGTTTCCATTTCTGCTTAGAGCACCTTTATCTGGTTCTATAGAATTATTATGGCTGTTGCGAAAAACCAGTAAAATTAATCTTAGTAAATTACTACTAGCAAAAATTCATAAGGCATTTGGTACCAAGTTAAAATTTTTTGTTAGTGGGGGTGCTAAATTAGATCCTAAAGTTGCAGAATTTCTTACCGAAATCGGGTTTACTATTTTGGAAGGATACGGATTAACTGAAACTGCACCAGTTGTTACTTTTAATCGTTATGGAAAACAAAAAATAGGTTCAGTAGGACAACCGATTCCCGATGTAAGAGTAAAAATAGTTAATCCAGATGAACATGGAATTGGAGAAGTAGCAATAAGCGGTCGCAATGTGATGTTAGGATACTATAAGTTGAAAAAAGAAACACAACAAGTGTTGAGAGATGATTGGTTTTATTCTGGAGATTTGGGATATTTAGATAAGCAAAACTATCTTTATCTTACTGGAAGGAAAAAGGAATTAATTGTATTAAGTGGCGGTAAAAATATAACTCCTGAAGAAGTAGAATCATATTATTCTCAGAGTTCATTTATTAAAGAATTATGTGTTTTAGCAATTGGTGAACGCGAGGAGGAAAAGCTAGCAGCAGTAATTGTACCTGACTTTGATTATTGTCGTAAAGTTGGCCAAGTCAATATTCGTGGTTCGATTAAATGGGACTTAGAAAATTTGTCTAAAAAATATCCTGCTTATAAACGAATTATGGATTTTATTATTGTAAAAGCTAACTTGCCACGTACTCGATTAGGGAAATTGAAAAGATTTGTAATCGAAGATAAATATTTGATGGAATTAACAGGAGCAAAAGCGAAAGAAATCGAAGAAGAAGTTGTTTTAAGTGACGAGGATTTACGTATTCTCAGTAGCGAAATTAGTAAACGAGTTATTAAAATACTGACTGATAGAGCAAGAATAACTCGGGAAATTAGATTAGATGATCATTTGGAGATGGATCTAACTTTTGATTCTTTAGAACGCGTTGAGTTAGCAGCTACTTTAGAAAAACTTTTTAAAATCAAAATACCTGGTTCTGTAATGTCACAAACTTTCAGTGTAAGAGAACTCATTTTAAATATTGAGGAGTTACAGAAGAAACGTAAAAAGAAATTGGTAGCAAAACCAGAAGTTTTTTCCTGGAGCAATATTATCAAAACTGATCCTTCTGATGATGTTATTGCTAAAATAGCTATACGTCCTAAGTGGTTTAACATGATAGGAACAGTGTTCATTTCAGGAATATCAAGATTGTTGCTCAAGTTTTTATGGCGTTTAAAAACCATCGATGCGGAGAAATTACCCTTAGATAAACCGTTTATTTATTGTGCTAATCATAATAGTTATATGGATGGATTTTTAGTTGCTACTGCTGCACCTAGTTGGTTGCGAAATAAATTATTCTTTTTAGGCATAAGAGGTATCTTTGAATTGCCGATTATCAAAAGTGCTGTGAAGGCGGTCAGAGTTATTCCTATAGATCCAGGAGCTTATTTGATAGATGCTATGCAGGCTGCAGCTTATATATTTCGGCATGGTAAAACGATTTGTATTTTTCCAGAAGGGGCACGGTCAATTGATGGCGAAGTTAAGGAATTTAAGAAAGGTATTGGTATCTTAGCAAAAGAGTTAAGTGTCGACTTAGTTCCAATTTATATTAGCGGTTCGTATGAAGCCTGGCCTAGGGGTCAACGTATCCCTAGACTACATCCGATCACGGTTGTTTTTGGCAAGCCATGCAACGTTGCTGAATTAAAAAAAGCAGGTGGCAAACTTGGTGCTAAGGATGATTATGAAGCAATAGCTCTAGCTATTAGAGAGAAAGTTATCGATCTAAGATCGAGAGTGACGTAATCTACGTTTAATTGCTTTGTGGATAGTGGCATAATTTCTAATCCAGGGATGTAAAGTTTTAAACTTAGAAGGTAATTTTTGCAAAGCAATGTGAGCTTGTTTTAAACTAGAATAGTTACCCGTGATTAATATGTATTGCTTTTTATTTTTATGATAGGTTTGAAAACAATGGATTTTTAGAGGTAGTTTGTGGGTGTTTATAAAATTAATTACAGTATTATTATTACGTGCCGCCATTAGTTGAATGGTGTAATGTTTGGGATTAATTTTAAGTAAATATTTCTCACTAACCGTAGTAGCTCTTGCCTTACGAACCTTTTTTTCGTTATTTGTTTTCTGAGTCCTTGTTTTTGTAGGAATAGTATTTCGATTAGTTTTTAGAGGCGCCTTGGTAATTTTTTTATTCGTTAATTTTTTTACTTTGTACTTAAGTATGGGTTTAGAAGTCGTAGGGTTATTAGCTTTTAGCCAAGAATTAATTATCTGTATATCTGATATACTCAAGGTGCCGGCTGCTTGTTTTAAAGCTAAAGTCTCAATCAGATAATTGTACTGAGAGGTGCTATAGTTCTTTTCGGATTCATATAAGTTTGATAGTTCTTGTAAGACATCTATCATAGTACTAGTTCCAACTTTGTATGATTCTTGAGTTGCTTGTAATGAACTCTTAGCAGAAATAACAGCTTGTTTATTAGCTTTAACTTCACTAATTCCAGACATCACTCCTAAATATGCTTGTCTGGTGTCGCTTATTACACTACGCTTGGTTTTTTCTAAGATAGATGTTGCTCTTTGATATTCATATTCAGCTTGTCTGGTTTTAGCACTTACTGCACCTCCCTGTATAATAGGGAAATCTAGAGATAAATTAAGCATAGTAGTATCAGTAGTAGTATCGTGACTAATACCTTGAAAATTATTAGTATATTCCTGCCCATAACTTCCCGCAGCGTTTAAAACAGGATATCTAGCTGCACTTTCAACTTTGATATTTTCTAAAGCAGCTTCTAATTGATAGCGTGCAGCTAATAGATCATAATTTTGTTCTTGTGCCACTTTTGCCCATCGACTGATACTAACCGGTTTAGGGGATATCAATGGTAATTTCTTGCTTAATTTAGCAAAGGACTTGTAGTATTTACCAGTAATTTCTCGCAATTTTTCTATTGCAATTGCTAAATTATTTTTATCTGAAATTTTTTGTGAAACAATTAAATCATAGCGAGCTTGTGCTTGATAAACTTCAGTAATAGCTACTAGTCCTACCTTATAACGTTCTTTAGTTTGTTGTAATTGACTAGCTGTAGCAAGTTTTTCTGCTTGTGTGTAACGCAGTACATCGCTTGCTTGTAAAACATTTAAATATGCTGATGTGGTACGGTAAATCAAATCTTGTGCTGCAGCAGCGAAAGTTGCGGCTGCGCTTTTAACAAGAGCTTTGGAACTTTTTAGTTGCGCCCATGCTTGATAATTAAAAAGTGGTTGTTGCAAAGTTAATGCATATGATCCGGTCTTGCTATGATAAGATCCTCTAGTGAGATCTATATTATTGTCACTAACAATATTTATTTTAGGACCGTTTATTAGAGCATAATCATAATTACCGCTTATATCGAAGTGAGGCAATAATCCTGCATAGCTTATCGCAATCTGTTCTCGATCAGAAAGCCATTTAGCGTTAGCAGCTTGAAAAGCAGGATCACTGATCAGTCCTTGTCGGTAAACACCGAGCAAGTCGATTGCAAACGCTTGACTCGAAAATAATCCAATTCCGATAATTATTGTGGCAATTTTTTTCATGTCCGTTTGTTAATTGGTTTGAATGATTTGCTAATTATACTAAATTTAATATTATTTTTAAAGCTTTTATTTTCGGATGGCGTTGTTGAATAAATAGCTTAATAACGATCGTCATTCCCGCGAAAGCGGGAATCTCATATCAATGGCAATTAATATGCAGGCATTCCAAGTTGATTCATTTTATTAATTGCAA
>CAYFQQ010000010.1:0-5765 GCA_964345265.1 uncultured Coxiellaceae bacterium | reverse complement strand
TCGATACGTGATACTTGCCCACATCCAACACCTAACGTAGTTTTATCATAAGCAATAACAACCGCATTAGATTTGACATGTTTTACTACTTTCCAGGCGAACAACAAATCGGTAATTTGCTGCTGAGATGGTTTTATTTTGCTGACTATCTTTAAATCATTAGCTGTTATTTTTTTATCATCGGTAGTTTGTAATAACATACCGCCATCAACGTATTTAAATCTATATCCTTGTAGCGGTTTACCAAGACTATTGATTTGTAATACTCTTAAATTTAGTTTTTTCTGCAAGATCTGTAAAGCTTCTTTCTCATAATCAGGTGCAACAACAACTTCTACAAAAACATCGGCTATATGGGCAGCGATTTCTTTACTACAGGTGCGGTTTAACACAATAATACCACCAAAAGCTGACGTTGAATCTGCATGCCAGGCATTAAAGAAAGCTTGATTTATATTTTTATGTTCAGCAACTCCACAGGGATTAGTATGCTTTACTATCACACAAGCAGGTTCGGAAAATTCTTTCAAACAACTAAGTGCTGCATCAGCATCAACAATATTATTAAAAGAAAGCTGTTTGCCTTGATGTTGTTTAGCAGTTAATAAGCTGTCGGGTTTGCCAACACTCTGATAAAGGCAACCTTGTTGATGCGGATTCTCACCATAACGCAATTCGGAGACTCTATTAAAACTAATAGTTAATTGTTGTGGAAAAAGTTCATCGTTTAGATATTCAGCTATTAATGAATCATATTGCGTGACATGTGCAAAAGCCTTTGCAGCAAGTTGCTTTCGCGTTTCGAAACTGAGTTGCTTACCATTTTCCCGTAATTCCCGTAAAACATTATCATAATCATTGGTATTAACAATAACCCCGACCCAGGAAAAATTCTTTGCTGCAGCACGTAACATAGTAGTGCCACCAATATCAATATTTTCTAAAGCAGTTTCTAAATCAATATTGGGTTTTGTTATAGTTTCAGCAAATGGATATAAATTACAAACTACTAAATCTATCCATGAAATCTGTTGCTGCTGAGCTTCTTTTTTATGTTTATCCCGCTTGCCGAGAATTCCAGCAACAATTTTAGGATGAAGAGTTTTAACACGGCCGTCCATTATTTCCGGAAAGCCAGTTACTTTAGAAACATCCACTACCGGAATATTTGCCTCTCTTAAAACTTTTGCAGTACCACCAGTTGAGACAATTTCTACGCCTAATTCATTTAAACCACGTGCAAAATCTAACAAACCGTGTTTATCATATACAGAAATTAATGCACGACTAACCATATTCTTCCTGCCATTTTTTTATTGCTTCTACAAGAGCTTCACCTTCAAGTTTCTGTACTCGCTGTTTTAATGTTTGCGGTGTATCAGTTACATACACTGAACACTTTTTCTGCAACAGAATTGGACCAGCATCAAGTTCCTCGGTTGCCAAATGCACCGTGCAACCGGTTTCTTTCACTCCTGCCTTTAGTACTGCTTGATGCAGATTTAAATCCTTTAAACCTGCAAAAGCAGGCAACAAAGAAGGATGAACATTTAAAATTCTATTTCTCCATTCATCAACAAATGCATGTGATAAAATTTTCATATAGCCGATTAACAAAATTAACTCTATATTATGTTGTTTTAGAGTTTGTGAAATCAATTGTTCTGATGAAATATGTTTGGCCTCAATATTATAACTTTTTGCAAGCTCCAATACCTTTGCATCAGCTTTATTGCTGACTATTATTGCTATTTCAGCATTTAACTGTTTATTATCTATTGCTTCTATAATTCTTGGAATCACACTACCACGACCAGAAGCAAGTATAGCAATTTTCAGTAGTTTCATAACAGCTTATAATTAGCATTACACAATTTATTAATCTGGTTTATTTTTTTATTAATTAACTCTGCACTGCCAATATCTTTTCTATGAAATATCGGACCAGTTATTCTTTGTATAATATCTTCTGCAATTTGTTCTGCTTTCAATATAGAATTTTCTATTCCTAATACCGCCAATGTCCTTGATCCTGTGGTGTATAATTTACCATTTTCAACATTGATTGCTGCATAATACAATAACTCTTTATTATTAACTCTAGAAATACCAACCTCCTTATTTATTATCGGATTATTTGGATATCCTTCAGGAACAATATATTTACAAACCGTTGCTTTATTAGCAAAATTAATTTTCACGCTATTTAAATCATTCTCGATAATCGCTTGACAGATTTCAATAAAATCAGCTTCAAGTAACGCTAACACGTTTATCGCTTCTGGATCACCAAATCGTACATTGTATTCAATCAATTTAACTCCATCCTTAGTTAACATAAAACCGCCATATAAAATTCCTTTATAGGGTTTACCATACTCTTCATTTAAAGCATTTATTGTTGCTTGATTAATTTTTTGTGCCTGTTGCACATCTTGGACACTTAAAAATGGCAACAGATGATTAGCATCTGTGTAACTGCCCATGCCACCGGTATTTGGTCCAGTATCATTTTCGAAGGCACGTTTATGATCTTGTACAACTGGCATATGAGCAAGATGTTCACCATCGCTAAAACTAAGTAGCGAAAATTCTTGTCCAGTTAATTTCTCTTCAATTACAAAATTATGTTTTTTAGCAAGTAGCTGCTGACAGTACAAAAGTGCATCATTATGAGTTAATAAATGCTCACCAGAAATTTTTACCCCCTTGCCTCCCATTAATCCATCAGCTTTAACGACAAAATCTTCACCAAGTTGCTGTAGAAATTCGGCAACTCCTTTTAAATCAGAAAATTTTTTATATTCAGGCGAAGCAGGTATTCGATACTTATTTAATAAATCGCGAGCAAAACCCTTACTAGTTTCAATTATCGCCAGTTGTTTAGTAGGTCCAACGCTTGGAATTTTATTTTTTAACAATTCATCAACAATACCTAAAGCTAACGGATTTTCAGGACCGATGATAGCGAAATCAACTTTCTGTTGCATGGTAAATTGCACAATATCATCAATATTATTTAGATTACCGAGTTGATATGAACTGGACAATTCTTGAATTCCAGGATTAAGGTTACTAGCAAAGCAATATAAACTGTTTAACTGAGGAGATTTTTTAATAGCACGTGCAATAGCATGTTCACGTGCTCCTGATCCAACCAATAAAATTTTAATCATTAGTTTTTATTCTCTGCCGCTCTTCAATTCGCTTTTTTTCAAGTTGACGTATAACTGGCTCAGTAATCTTTCCAATTGGATATTTTCCTGTTAAGCAAGCCATACAAGGTTTTTTAATATTATGTTTCCCCTTACGAGTTACTGCTTCCACAAGATCTTGTTCTGTTTGATACAATAATTTATCAACACCTAAAAACTGCTGAATTTTTTCGATGGATTTATTGGCTGCGATTAGTTCTTTCCGAGTCGGAATATCGATTCCATAGAAACATGGAAACTTTACTGGAGGACAAGTAGTAACAAAATAAATTTCTTTGGGACCGCATTCGCGTACCATGGCAACAATTTCTCTACTAGTTGTGCCACGGACAATACTATCATCTAAAATCAGAACTTTCTTATTCTTTATTTCAATCTCCTGCGGGGAAAGTTTATAACGCACTGAACGTTTACGCTCTTCTTGTTCTGACATAATAAAAGTACGACCAATAAACGGATTCTTATATATGCCTTCTGAGTAACGCACACTTATTTCATGGGCAAATGACAATGCTGCTGTATTCGATGTGGCCGGCGCTGGAATTACCACATCTGGTAATACGTCTGGATAGACTTGTTTCCAGCGCATAGCCAGATTCTGACCCATACGTAACCGCGCTCGGTATACACTAACATCATCTAGTTTGGCATCGGGTCTTGCGAAATAAATAAATTCAAATACGCAAGGAGAAAATTCTTTGTGAAGTAAGATACGTCGATGCAAACGATCTTTGTCATCAATGTAAATCACTTCTCCGGGGTGAACATTGGTTACTTCATCAAAACCTAAAGAATGAAACATAGTAGGTTCGGAAGCAAAAATATAATCATACTTTTTTACAGAATTTTTTCTTTTGCCAAAAACCAATGGACGAATTCCATAAGGATCACGAAATGCAACTAAACCTTTATGAATAAACATACCAACAACAGAGTAAGCACCGGTTACTTTTTTCTGCAATGCTGCAACTGAGGCACATATTTGCTCAAAAAACGGAATCGAGCCTGTTGCTCTTTTGGTTAAATCAAATCCGTCAGCAAATAAATTAAGCATTACTTCTGTATCACTAGAAGTATTTAAATGGCGATATTGCTTTTGCCGCAACTCATCAGCTAATTGATCTTGATTAACTAAATTACCATTGTGCGCAATAGCAATTCCATAAGGGCTATTTACCCAAAACGGCTGGATCTCTTCATAACTGCCGGCACCAGCAGTGGGATAGCGTACATGTGCGATACCAACGCGGCCTTCAAGCTGCATTATATCCTGTTGAGTAAATACATCCCGTACTAATCCTTTACCGCAAATTTTATGAAAACTATTTTCACAAGTCATAATTCCGGCAGCATCTTGACCACGGTGCTGCAGATGAATCAAGCTGTCATAAAGCTCTGTAGCTACAGGTTTATGACTATTGTAAATACCAACTATTCCGCACATAAATTTATTTTACGAGAAAATTTCCTTGGGTTTAAAGAAAAAATCAATTTCCCATTTAGCTGTTTGTAGACTATCAGAACCGTGCACTGCATTTTCTTGAGTAGAGTTGGCAAAATCTGCTCGAATAGTTCCTAAAGCAGCTTCCTCCGGATTAGTCGCCCCCATTATTTCACGATTTCTAGCTACAGCATCTTCGCCCATTAAAACCTGAACCATTATCGGACCAGAACTCATAAACTCTACTAAGTCATGATAAAACGGCCGCTCCTTGTGAACAGCATAAAATTCCTGAGCTTGCTCCTTAGTTAATTGTAGCATTTTTGCAGCCACAATTCGCAGCCCTGCTCTTTCAAATCGACAATAAATTTCACCGATAATATTCTTAGCAATTGCATCTGGTTTAATAATCGATAATGTATATTCAATAGCCATCTTATCTATACAAACCTATCAACTCAGCATGTTCTAAAACATGAGACTGGATTTCTCGTAGCAATCTATTTCTATCAATATTTTGCGAAGTTATCATCTTGTCTAATGCATATAGTTTAAAGTGATAATGATGCCTTCCCGAAGGCGGACAAGGGCCTCCGTATTCTCTCTTTGACCAACTATTTACACCAACTATTGCTCCCTTAGGTAACCGTTTAAGATCTTCGCTCAATGATACTACATCACCAGGAATATCATATAAAATCCAGTGTGTCCATATACCGGCAGGCGCATCGGGATCTTCGATAATGAGAGCGAAGGATTTTGTATTAGCTGGCACATCCTGCCACTTTAACGGCGGTGATATGTTCGCTCCATCACAAGTATATTTAGCAGGAATTAACTCATTATTAACAAAAGCTTGGCTTAATAACTGCATAGCAAAGACACTCCTTATTGAAAATAAGATAAATAGAGTACAAAACAGGTATACGAATTTCCGCACTTGGAAATTATAAGAAAGATAACGGAAATAAACAAGATTAACCACTTAAGCCCAGCAATTCTCATTTTGATGCTGTCATTCTCGCGAATGCGAGAATCCATTTAATTTGGGGCTCTTTGGATACCCGCCTTCGCGGGTATGACGTGAAATAGCACTTAAAATTGGTCAA
>CAYFQQ010000009.1:0-9377 GCA_964345265.1 uncultured Coxiellaceae bacterium | reverse complement strand
AATTATTTTTTCCTGTATTTTAGTCGTGTACATCGCTACAGTAGGCGGCTTTTTGTTATTTATAGTCCCTGGCATTTTTATAGGCGTGTTATTTATGTTTAGTTTATTTGCTATTTTATTCGAAAATGCGGGTTGGTTAAGCGCAATAAAGAGAAGCTGCAAATTGGTTTGGGGTAATTGGTGGCGAACATTTGCTGTAATCATACTACCAGCATTAATACTCGTTGTGATTCAAAATGTTATCGCACTGATCATTGGAGTTCGTTATATATGGATCAATATATTAGTTGTTTCTTTAGTAATGTCAGGATTAAAGCCTTACTTTGACGCGGTTCTTTTAGTTCAATTTAATGACTTAAAGTTACGTGAAAAGCAGCATTCATAGGATAATACCGCCGCCAAGGCATTTATCACCTTGATAAAACACTACTGACTGGCCTGGGGTAACAGACCATTGTTGACACTCAAATTCTACATGGTAATTGCCATTTACTTCTTTTACTATTACACATTTTTGATCAGGTTTGCCATACCTAACTTTTGCAGAACAAGACAATGGCAAATTAGGTTTTTCATTACTAATCCAATGTTGATCTTTACAAACTAATGTATTGGATAGTAATAAAGGATGATCATGTTCTTGAGCTACTATCAATCTGTTATTTTCGATATCTTTAGCAACTACGTACCAAGGTGCCTGTTTAGCATTTTTACGACCTCCGATTCCTAATCCTTTACGTTGTCCCAAAGTGTAAAACATTAATCCATCATGACGTCCAATGACATCATCTTGTGTAGTAACTACATCTCCAGGTTGTGCCAGTAAATATTCGTTAAGAAACTGTTTAAATTTACGTTCTCCGATAAAGCAAATTCCGGTACTGTCTTTTTTTGCATAATTAATAAATCCAGCACGTTTTGCTATGTTACGCACTTCTGATTTTTGTAATCCACCAATAGGAAATAAGCTATATGCCAATTGTTCCTGGTTTAGTCGATACAAAAAATAACTTTGATCTTTATTTTCATCAACTCCTTTTAACAGGCGGTATTTATTATGTTTCTCATCTTTACGCGCATAATGACCGGTAGCAATATATGCAGCTCCTTGCTTCAGGGCATAATCTAAAAAAGCCTTAAATTTAATTTCCTGGTTACAGATAACATCAGGATTTGGAGTTCTGCCAGCAGAATATTCATCAAGGAAGTTCTGAAACACTCGATCCCAATACTGTTTGGAAAAATTCACCGTAGAAAACGGTATCTGCAATTGTTTGCAAACAGCTTTAGCATCGCCTAAATCCTGGGCGAGTGAACAATAAGGATCATCTTGTTCAGTTCGCCAATTCTGCATGAATACTCCTTCTATATCATAGCCTTGTTGCTTGAGCAGAAGTGCAGCTACCGATGAATCTACGCCACCTGACATAGCTACGATAACTTTAGAATTACTTTTAGGAGCGCTCTTAGTCAATATTTCTATAAATAATGCGACCTTTAGTTAGATCATATGGAGTTAGTTCTACAGTAACTGAATCCCCGGTAAGAATGCGAATATAATGTTTACGCATTCTACCCGAAATATGTGCAGTAATAATATGTCCATTTTCTAATTTTACTCGAAACATGGTATTTGGTAAGGTTTCAACTACCAGCCCCTTCATTTGAATATGTTCTTCTTTTGCCATAATAAATTCGATTTATAAATTCGATAAAATATTTTGCAATTATTATTTTGATCAATTTTTATGTGCATTCATGTCATACCACGCAACCATCTCTCACGTCATACCCGCGAAAGCGGGTATCCAGAATGCCTGAAATTAACTGGATTCCCGCTTTCGCGAGAATGACAGCATCAAAATGCAAATTGCTGATGAATATTGCCTGAAGATTAGTAAATAAGCAAATTTTTTAACAATTGAATACGCAACCTTTCCGACTAAGTTTTAGTAAAACACGAAAAATTATACAAGATTTAAAAGCGTTTTTCTCTTGACAATAAACTTAAGTAGCACATACTTAGTCAAATTGCATAATTGAAATTTTGACAAAAAAATAACAATAGCAACTGTTTCTATCAACTTAACTGGAATAAGGAGAAAATGGTATGCTTAGATCACCAAATACGAATATCTTACCGATATTCAATCCAGACTTTACTGAACAACCAAAGTCATCAAATTACAATTGGAAAACGTGGACAAAAGCAGGTTTAATTTTTGCAACAACCACAGGTGCGTTTTTAGCTTTAAAAGCTACTGGATCGTTTAGTTTAATTTCTTCATGGTTAAGAAGTACTTTGTTAAAGACTGATTCTGATCAAACAAGCGCATTAACAAATCCGAATGATTCTTTTGAACGAAATAATGCGATATTAGCAAGCGACGATGTACTAATTTCAGATTCGATGCGGTTAGTTAATTTTGAGGGAATGCATTTAATTAATCCAGCTACTCCAGATATTGAATCAAAATGGTCAGGAACATGGTCTAATAATGTTGTCACAAAATATATGGGATTATTTGGTGAAGAGAGTTGGCAATGTCACGCGGGATTGACGATAGGGACAGCAGGCACGTTGATAACAGGAAATCCATTACCATTTGGAATAGGTGCAATGAACTGTTTACGGGGAACTGATGCTGCAGATCCAATAGTGGTAAATCCGATATCTGATCAAACTGCGTTTATTGGCAAACGGTTTAAATTTAATATTCCCGCGAATACATTCAATGATACAGATGAAGATGTGCTGAGTTATAACATAACTTTAGCAGATGGCAATCCATTGCCTGAATGGCTGAAAGTTGGAAAGTGGATTACAGAACAGCCAACATTAATGGGTAGTCTTGATACTGATGGTGATGCGTGGGAAATAGCGGTGAAGGATAATTATGCATACGTGGCGGATTATTATTCAGGATTAAAAGTCATTGATGTAAGCAATGCAACTAATCCGACTTTAGCAGGCAGCATTGCTACTACTATGGCGTTAAGAGTAGCAATAAAAGATGATTTTGTATATTTGGCGGATGGAGACGCGGGTTTAAAAATCATTGATATAAGCAAACCATCAAATTTGACTATAATAGGTAGTTGTAGTACTTCATATTATGCTTATGGGGTAGCAGTAAAGGACAATTATGCGTATGTGGCAGATCATAGTGCAGGCTTTACAGTCATAGATGCAAGCAATCCGACGAATCCAATTTTGGTAGGTAGCTTTGATATTGGTGCTACTGCAATACAAGTAGAAGTAATCAACAATTTTGCATACGTGGCTAATTGGCTAGGAGGAGGGGGTTTAAAAATTATCAATATAAGCAATGCATCGGATCCAATTTTAGCAGGTGGTCTTGATTTTGGGGCACCTTATGGCGCAGCAAAAGTAACAGTAATGAACAATCTCGCATATGTGGCAGATACGGGAGCAGGCTTAATAATCATAGATGTAAGCAATCCTACAACTCCGATTTTGACAAGTAGCACTGGTACTTATAGTGCACAAGGAGTGGATGTTGTTGGTTATCTTGCATACGTGGCAGATGGATCGGCTGGCCTAAAAATCATAGATGTCAGCAATCCATCTATTCCGGTATTGGCAGGTAGTCTTGATACTTCTTGTGCACAGGGAGTGGATGTGGTTGGTAATCTCGCATATGTGGCAGATCAACAAGAAGGTTTAAAAATCATTTATGCACCGCAAATGCCAAAATTATATGGCATTCCGCAGGAAAAAGATTTGGGGATAATCAACATCAAAGTTGTAGCCAATGATGGTAAAGGAGGTTGGGTCTCGAATGTATTCGCTTTAGATATACAACATGCGCCGGTATTAGTAAATCCGATACCTGATCAGACGGTCAATGTAGGAGGAACGTTTAATTTCACCATTCCTGTGAATTCATTCTACGATGCAGATAGAGACATGCTAAGTTATGACATAAAATTAGCAAATGGAAGTTCATTACCGGAATGGTTAGAAATTGAGACAGAATCTCATCCTAGTTTATTGAGAAGTTATGATACGCCTGGATCTGCTTATGGAGTGGTTGTGGTAGATAAAATTGTCTATATGGCTGATGATACAGAGGGATTACGGATTCTAAATGTCGACGATCCCGCAAACCCAAGTTTATTGGGTCAATGTGCTTTGAGTTGCAATCTGGTGTTTGCGCGAGGATTGGCTGTTTCTGGCAACATAGCCTATGTGGTAGACAATAATAATTTACGGATGATCAATGTTGGTGATCCTGCTCATCCTAGTTATCTAGGAAGCTATGCCACATCCTGCAACGAAGTGGCTGTATCTGGGAATGTTGCCTATGTGGCAGGGGCAAGTAGCGGACTACAAATCGTAAATGTCAGCGATCCAGCCAATCCCAGTTATTTGGGAAGTTATAATACACTGGGAATTGCAATGGGAGTGGCGGTATCGGAAGGGATTGCTTATGTGGCAGATGATACTAGTGGATTGCAGATTATCAATGTTAACAATGCAACTAACCCAATTTTTTTAAGCAATTATACTACTCCCACTGCCGCATTAAAAGTAACTGTAGCAGATCAGATTGCTTATGTAGCAGCCAGCGGAGTTCAAATCATTGACGTTAGCACTTCATCTGATCCTCAATTTTTAAATAGTTACCACATGGCTGGAGTTTCATCCGGAATAACTGTATCAAATCATGCGGTATATATAGCATACATAGATGGAACTAAAGGCGGTTTGCAAATCATAGATGTAAATAATTCAACCGATCCGAAATCACTGGGGGCTTATAGTTTGCCTGCGCCTGCGCATGGAGTAACAGTATTAGGTGATGTGGCATATGTAGCAGATGATGCTAGCGGGTTGCAGATTATTAACGTACCGCAATTACCAAAATTAACCGGCATTCCGCAGGAAAAGGATAAGGGAACACTCAACATCAGGGTCACTGTGGATGATGGGAGAGGAGGACAAATTTGGGATGCATATTCATTATATGTACAGCATGCTCCAGTTGTAATAAATCCGCTTCCGGACCAGACAACGCTGATCGGTAGGAATTTTGAATGGGTTGTTCCTGCAAACACGTTTAATGACACAGATGGAAATGCGCTGAGTTATACAGTAACACGTGTAGATGGAACCCCTTTGCCAACATGGTTGGATGTTGAAAACCCTATACAGCCAACGTTGTTGGGGAGTCTTGATACTGATAAAATACTAATTGATATAGCGGTAAGTGGTAATTATGCATATGGGACAGACTACCAGACTGTACCTGGAGGAGGAGAATTGCATGTTATAGATGTGAGTAACCCATCTGCTCCGGTTTCAATTGGTAGCCTTGACATTTATATGGCAATGCAAGTAGCAATAACTAATAACTATGCATATGTTGTGGCTGAAACTGTTGGATTGCAAATCATAGACATAAGTAATCCGGAGAACCCAACTTTAATAAGCAGTTTCCCTTGTACTCCGTACGGGGTAACAGCAGTTGGAAGCACAGTTTATATTGCAGATTTAAGTGCCGGCTTAAAAATCATAGACGTTAGTGAACCGACAAATCCGATTTTAAAGGGGAGCATTGATACTGACTATGCATACAAAGTAGAAGTAAAAGATACTTTTGCTTATTTGGCGGACCATGCAGAGGGCTTGAAAATCATAGACATAAATAATACGACAAATCCGATACTATTAAGCAGTTTTGATACATATGACGCATGGGGAGTCACAGTAGACGGTAACCTTGTGTATGTGGCGGATTCGACAGCCGGCTTAAAAGTTATTGATGTAAGCAATGTGACAAATCCAACTTTGGTAGGAAATTTTACTACTTACAATGCGTTGGGAATTGATGTGATTGAAAATTATGCGTATGTGGCAGATGCGCAGGAGGGCTTAAAAATCATCGATGTAAGCAATCCAGCGAATTTAACTTTGGTTGGTAGTCTTGATACCGATGGATCAGCAAATGGTGGAGTAAAGGTAATCAATAATCTTGCATATATAGCAGACGGTAACGCGGGTTTAAAAATCATTAATGTAGTAGGGATGCCAAAGCTAAGTGGTATACCGCAGGAAAGTGATGCAGGGATATTAGATATTAAAGTTACGGCTGATGATGGTAAAGGAAATCAGGTTTCGGATATATTCAATTTAAATGTGCGACCTATTATGATCGTAGATCATCCAATCCCAAATCAAGTAGTGTTCATTGATCAAGATTTTAAATTTATTATTCCTGAAAATACATTTAATAATGCAGATGGGAATAGGTGGAGTTATAACGTAACGCTAGCGGACGGAAATCCTTTACCCGAGTGGTTGAAAGTCGGAGGCCATGCAGGACAACCAACATTATTAGGTAGTCTTGACACTGATCATGCTTGTGAAGTTACGGTGAACGGGAATTATTCCTATGTAGCAGATGCTAGTGCTGGCTTAAAAATCATAGACATAAGTAATTCTTCTGCTCCGATTTTAAAAGGAACTTTTGGCAGTTCAAATGCAAGGGAAGTAATAATAAGCGACAATTATGCGTACTTGGCGGATTATGCAGGGGGTTTAAAAGTTATAGATATAAGCAATGTAACGAATCCGATTTTAGTAGGGAGTATTGTTACCTATGGTGCAATGGGAGTGAAAGTAAATGGTACTATTGCATACGTAGCAGATGCGCAGGATGGTTTAAAAATCATCGATGTAAGTAATCCGACAAATTTGACATTAGTAGGCAGTATTGATACGAACTGTGCAATGAAAGTAGAAGTAAACGGTAATCTTGCTTATGTAGCAGATGCACAGGATGGAATAAAGATCATAGACGTAAGCAACATGACTAAGCCGATATTATTAGGTAGTTTGGATACTTATGGGGCCTATGAAGTAACGGTAAGCGGTGGTTTTGCATATGTAGCGGATTCGCAAGAGGGTTTAAAAATCATCGATGTAAGCAACTCTTCTGCTCCGGTTTTACTAAGCGGCATTGACGGCAACGTATATGGAGTAGCTGTAAACGGTAATTATGTGTATTTAGCGGATATTAATGATGGCTTAAAGATCATCGACATAAGCAATACATCGGCTCCGATTTTAATAGGCAGTTTTAATACTACTGCTGCAGAGGGAGTAGAATTAAATAGCGATTTTGTATATGTGGCGGATGGGGATGATGGTCTAAAAATCATAATTCCACCTATATTAAGCGGTATTCCGCGAGGAGAAAACCTGGGGGCTATAAATATTAAAATTACAGCAGATGATGGTGAGGGTAATCGGGCTTCGGACATATTCACTTTGGAAGTGAAATCGGGGATTAGTTCTTCTTCAGTATTAAAATCGTTGAGCAGTAGTCTTTTTTCTTCGTCATCGAAGCCAAGAAGTAGCCGTTCTTCTTCGAAACAAGAATCGTCGAGTAGCAGATTTTTTTCTTCGTCGATGTCAAATCCGGAAAGTAGCGGTTCATACAGTCAATCTACAAGACATTCCTCCAATTCTAAGAGTGAAACTCACATCGAGAGTTCCACAGTATTATCCAAATCAACGATATTATCCAAGTCAACGGTAAGCAGTAAAAGCAAGGAAACTTCCTCAAGTATTCCGACCAGTCAATCTATGACACAAAGTAAAATCTCAGAATCCTCGTTGACTAGTGAAAGTAAAGGTAGTTTACATAAAAGTAGTCTTTCTAAATCTGATAATCCTACAGGAATAACTATTGAGTCACTTTTAGCGACTATTCTAGGATCAGTAGGAGGCGTAGTAAGTGTAATCACTGGCATTGCAGGTATTTGTTTAAAATACAGGAAATACCAACGCAATTCTAGAATGTATCAACAAAATCCATTTGCCGCTGAGATTCGCAAACATGCGAATATTGATGTTTCAGACTTTGAATCAGATAAAGGACAGAAATACGTAAGGCTAGTTGATATAATAGCACACAAACTTAAAAAACAAGGAATCGATGTAGAAGAGATGGATCAAGAAGAATTAAGGACAGTGACGGTTCATTCTGCTAAAGTGATTAAAGATAAAGTACCATCTCAAAAAGGTTGGTTATGGCGTAAACAAATATCTGTAGATGCTTTGGCAAACGCGAAGAGATTGGTTACGAATAAAGTAGTCAATAGATGCGTAAAAGAAATTAATGCGGAAGGGATTAGGTTACAAATTCCCCAAGGGTCAGGAATGATCAATGCAGATGAGCTGAGTAAGTTCAAGGAAATTGGCCATGGTGCAATGGGCGTTGTTTATAAAGCGAGATATCACGGAAGTGATGTAGCAGTAAAGCAATTACCTATAAATGTAGCAGATTCTAATGAATTAAAACAGTTTGAACGAGAGGCAGAATTAATGAAAGAGTTGCGGCATCCTCACCTAGTAAGTTTTTATGGATACTATCAGGATGCAACACATTATAGCATTGTCATGGAATATGTTTCTGGCGGTTCACTAAGTGAAGTTTTATATGACACACAACAAGCATTTCCATGGTATCCAACTCGATGGGATATTGCACATGATATTGCAAGTGCGGTATCGTTTTTGCATAGCAATCATATTATCCATCGAGATTTGAAGAGTCAAAATATATTAGTGTATTACGAAAAAGACCGTATGCGAGCAAAAGTAGCAGATGTAGGGATAGCTAAAATTATGAAAGAACAAGAGATGGATACGATGACGAAGGGGATGGGTACTCCGCTTTGGATGGCACCAGAGGTAATAGAAGCTCAGGGAGCAGGGAAGAAATTTACTTATGATGCAAAGGTAGATGTTTACAGTTACGGAATTATTTTAAGTGAATTGATTAATCGCAAAGCTCCTTATTCAGAAATAGATAATTACTTCAAAGTTATTCCCCAAGTATTAGAAGGCAATCGACCTGCCGTTGATAAAGAAAGCGCACCATCTAGTTTCGTTACCCTAATGGAACAATGTTGGACTCAGCGTGCAGTCGATCGACCCGAGATAGAAAACATTGTTGAAACTTTGGATCAAATGGAACAAGAGGTACAATCGTTTGAGTGCTAAATATCTTGAGGATATATTTTAAGTTTCAAGATATCGCCTTTGTGAGCTAATAACACGTCATTCCCAACTTGATTGGGAAACTATTTTTTTGCCTGAATGCTTGATCGAGTCGAGCATGACGTGGGATTGTTTCGAGCCGAATTTTTCGCGTTGTTCGTCATTCCCACGCAAGCCGGAATCTATTGATTAATAAAGATTTTTTAGATTCCCGTTTTCACGGGGGCGTTGTTGAATAAATAGCTTAATAACGATCGTCATTCCCGCGAAAGCGGGAATCTCATATCAATGGCAATTAATATGCAGGCATTCCAAGTTGATTCATTTTATTACAGCAATTCTA
>CAYFQQ010000008.1:0-6918 GCA_964345265.1 uncultured Coxiellaceae bacterium | reverse complement strand
TATTTTCGATCTCTTGAGTATCTGTCTTAATCTGCATTCCAGGTGCTACAGGTGTAGTACAAGAAGTTACCAGACGGCCTCCAACATCAACTAAACATAAACGGCAAACGCCGACTGGCTTTAGATCCTGGTTATAACAAAGATTAGGAATGTAAATACCATTCTCAAGAGAAGCTTCTAATATCGTTTTACCTTGTCGAGTATTAATTTCCAGCCCATTTATGGAAATCTTAACTTCTTCATTCATTCTTTTCGCCTTGATACAAACCTGAAACTTTATAAACAGCCTTACCCTTTACAGGACATGTTTCATAACACGTCCCACACTTGATACACTTTTCCTGATCAATTAAATGCGGTTCTCTTGTTACTCCAGTAATGCACTCTACAGGGCAATTCTTAGCACATAAATGACAACCCTTACATTTATCTGGTGAAATCTTAAAATGCATTAATGTTTTACATGCTAAAGCAGGACATTTGTTCTCGTTAATATGTGATTCATACTCATCCCGAAAGTAACGTATTGTTGTCAATACAGGATTAGGTGCTGTCTGCCCCAAACCACATAAAGAACTTTTCTTTATAGTTTCACTCAATGTTAATAATAAATCAATATCTCCTGGTTCGCCATCCCCATTGATAATTCTTTTTAAAATATCTAACATTTGTTTAATGCCTAAGCGACAGGGCGTACACTTGCCGCATGATTCTTTTCGAGTAAAATCTAAGAAATAACGTGCCATCTCAACCATACAGGTATCTTCATTTACAACTACCATGCCACCCGATCCCATGATCGATCCTGCCTTTGCTAATGTATCATAATCAACTGGCGTATCTAAGAAACTGGCTGGTAAACATCCTCCAGATGGTCCACCGGTCTGTACTGCCTTAAATTTCTTACCGTCAGGAATTCCACCGCCAATATCATAGATAATCTCTCTTAATGTTGTTCCCATTGGCACTTCGACTAAACCACAGTTGGCGACATGGCCAGTAAGTGCAAATACTGCTGTACCTTTACACGTTTCGGTACCAATACTAGAAAACCAATCCGCACCTTTATTAATAATAATAGGAATTGTAGCTAAGGTTTTAACATTATTAATTGTAGTTGATTTGCCCAATAATCCGGACTGAGCTGGATAAGGTGGCCGCGGCTTTGGCCTACCAGTTTTGCCCTCAATTGAGGCCATCAACGCAGTCTCTTCACCGCAAACAAATGCTCCAGCTCCCTCCATAACATGAATTTCAAAGTTTAGTTCACTATCTAATATATTCGATCCCAAATAGCCTCGTTCTTTAGCACTTTGTAACGCTAAGCGGATTCGTTTAACGGCAAGAGGATATTCAGCGCGAACATAAATATAGCCTTCAGTAGTTCCAATTGCGTAACCCGCAATGGTTAATCCTTCTATTACACTATATGGATCAGCTTCCAAAATACTTCGATCCATAAATGCTCCTGGATCACCTTCATCGGCATTACATATCACGTACTTTTTATCATTTTTGGCATTGTAGCAAAACTCCCATTTCTTTCCGGTAGGGAAACCAGCTCCGCCGCGCCCTCGCAAACCCGACTTAATAATCTCATCAATAACATCTCCAGACGACATACTACCAAGAACTCTTCGTAATGCTTGATAGCCGCCTTTATCTAAATAATCGTCAATGTTCTCCGGATTAATATGGCCACAATTTTTCAATACGGCGATGCGCTGCTGCTTAGCATAAAAAGCTACATCTTTGTAATATGCAATGGGTTCATCTGTATCAGGGCTTTTATAAAATAACCTTTCTACAGGTTGATTATTTTTCAGATGGGAATTAACTATTTCACTGACATCGTTAGGCTTTACTTCTGAATAAAAAATTCCTTCGGGCTCAACTATTACAATCGGACCGCGCTGACAAAAACCGTGGCAACCAGTAACCTTTACAGTAACGTTTTCAAGTTTTAATGCTTCAATTTCAGATTCGACTTTTTCTCTAATTTCTCCGCTACCGGCAGATAAACAAGGTGTACCAGAACAAACAAATACTTCTTTGTAATCAGTGACCATTATCTGTGTCTCCTTTATTCGAGCTAAACTCACTTAAAATCTCGGATACCCGTTTTTTAGTTAATTTGCCATGGGTTTTGTCATTAATCACCATCGTTGGAGCTAAACCACAAGTTCCGATACATGCAACTGTTTCAAGGGAGAATTTGCCGTCACCGCTGGTTTTACCCTCTTCAATGCCGTGCTTTTTAACTGCTTCTAAAATTCCGGTAGCTCCTTTGACATGGCAGGCAGTGCCACGACATACCATAATATGATTGAGACCGATTGGTGAAAATCTAAACTGCGCATAAAACGTCGCTACGGAATAAACTTGGCTTTCAGGCACATTAACGAATTCGGCAATAGCAGACATATTCTCTTCAGAAAGGTAACCAAAATTCTTTTGGACTTCCTGCAACACCGGTATCAATTCATTATTGGTGCCTTTATAGTTGGCAAAAATTTCTCCTAACGAAACGCTGTCTTCACTAGATATTTTACTCATTAAAAAATTCCTTAATCCTTCCAATATTTTTTAGAATAAAATTATTATAATATTCTAACCACTTCACGTCATCTCGTAATTTCCTTCGTCATACCATAATTTCCTTCGTCATCCCGCGGCTTGACCGCGGGATCCAGTGTGTCTACGCAGCACAGTGTAATAAACATCCTGTCTCTGGATTCTGACCAATCCCTGGCCAGAATGACAAATTAAATCCTTAAATCGATGTTCATGCGCGTCCGCGAGAATGACAGCATTAGACGCTGTTATAGTCATTCAATATTTTGCACTTGTTCACGCATCTGTTCTACCAAAATCTTTATCTCAACTGCCGCATGAGTTACTCTTTTATCGACCGATTTAGAGGCTAATGTATTAGCTTCTCGATTTAATTCCTGCATTAAAAAATCTAACCCTTTACCAACAACACCGCCCTGCTTTAATATTCTGCGTATTTCTTGAACATGCAGCTCCATACGTTCTACTTCTTCTGTCACATCAATTCTTTGCGCAAAGAAAACCATTTCCTGCTCTAAACGATCTACATCCAATTCCATTTTGACTGCTTCTAAATGTGACAATAATTTCGCTTTGCGGTTTTTTACTATAACAGGTAATAATTTTTTTATTTTCCTTATTTCCAGTAAAACATTCTGCAGCCTTTGCACAATTAACTTTCCTAATGAACTTCCTTCTCGTCTTCGAATAGTAACAACTTCTGCTAACGTTCGTTCGAATAGTTTTATTATTTTTTTACGAACCAATTCAGAATCAGTTTCCGAAATCTGCAATACATCATGCCACGATAATACATGCATAGGGTCAATAGTGGATAACGCATCTTTAAATTGTTGTTTTAATTTATCAGCCGCGATTGCAAGCTGTTTGACTAAATTAGTATTCAGTGACAACTTTAATTCAACAGCTTCTCCAGGTTGATAGCGTAAATAACAATCGATTCTGCCACGATTCAATTGCAAACGTACTAATTCTCGTAATTCTGATTCCAATTTACGAAATGATTCGGGTAAATGAAGGCTGCAATCAAAATAACGATGATTTAAACAACGAATTTCCCATACTGCCGTACCCCAACCACCTTGGTCGCTGCGATGAGCAAATGATGTCATGCTTTTAATCATTAGCTTTTATTTCCATCTATATGTAATGTAATATATTAACTATTTATAGGGGTAAAATCCATGCGTCCTAGTAAACGAGCTGCGAATGAATTACGTCCGATAAATATTAAACGTAATTATACTAAATATGCTGAAGGTTCGGTACTAATCGAATATGGAGATACTAAAGTTTTGTGCACTGCCACAATTGAGAACACTGTACCAAAATTCCTACAAGATACAAAACAAGGATGGGTTACAGCAGAATACGGAATGTTACCCCGCTCCACAGGTGAACGTACTAAAAGAGAAGCAAGTCGTGGCAAACAGGGCGGTCGTACTTTAGAGATCCAACGCTTGATTGGTAGATCACTGCGAGCTGCGGTAGATTTACAAAGACTAGGACAAAATACCATTATTGTAGATTGCGATGTCATTCAAGCTGACGGAGGAACTCGAACCGCAGCTATTACTGGCGGATGTGTAGCATTAGCCGATGCCGTGCAATGTTTAAGAAAACAACAAAAACTAACCAAGAACCCGTTTAAAAATCTAGTAGCTGCCATCTCAGTTGGAATTTATCAAGGAGTTCCAATTTTAGACCTGGATTACGCTGAAGATGTTAGTGCTGAAGTCGATATGAATGTAGTAATTATAGAAAACGACGATTTTATCGAATTGCAAGGTACCGCTGAAACTGCTTCTTTTAATCGACAACAGCTTGACACTTTATTAGATTTAGCAAAAACTGGTACAAAACAATTATTTATTCAACAAAAATTAGCTTTGAAATCAGCATAAAAAACATTTTTAAAATATTCACTTGTATGTAATTCAACTCGTCTTCCCGCGGCTTGACCGCGGGATCCAGGACCTACGCAGCACAGTATAATAAACATCCTTGTGACTGGATTCTGTCCAATCCATGTCCAGAATGACGGATTAAATCCTTAAGGTCGTAGCTTATACACTTACATGGGAATAACGGAAAAGTTAACTAACAAAGGATTAAAAATGCACTGCAAACCCGATATTGAATTGATTAGTAATTGGTGAAATTTTAAGTTTATTATCATCGTAACTATACTTAGCACTTTGATAATAGGTAAATACGTATTCACCGTTTAGACTAAAATATCTATTAAGATAGTATCGAACCCCTAAACCTCCTCGTGAACCCCATATGTCTTTGGAGAAAGAAAAAAACTCTGGTATATTACTGCGCGCTTCAAATTTACTATATACCTGCCCAATTTTCATATAAAGAAGTGTCGATTTACTGATAAAAACTCCTGGTATAAAATATAACCCAAACGCGTAAGGGATTTTAAATGTTTGTTCGTCCTGCGACATTAAATCGGTAATTTTATATCTTGCCGTGCTAATTGATGCATCAGTGGCAACACCAAGATAAAATGAATCAAATTTTCCCCCAAGACCAAATGTAATACTTCCGTTAGCACCGAGTGCACCAAGGCCACTTTCCTTAAAACCATCTGGAGTATCTTGGTACCTAAAATAATCTATATCCAGTCCTCCATTAATACCAATCAGAAATGGATTAAATTTCATTTTTTCAGGGTAATTCTGTCTATCGATATAGGCTCCCCAAGTTTGTGGTTTAGCAAGCACTTTGCTAGGCTTAAATATTGCCAATGTTTCATCCGATGTATTATTTGAATTATCAAATTCATCTGCGAATATTGTAGTTACAAACAAAATTGATAAACTAAAAAGAATGATTTTTTTTAACATCTGCAACTCCATCAGATTAATTATAACTATCTTATACTGTATTTATGTGATATTGAAGTAGAATTTTATTTATAATATACCAATGCAATTAAAAATAGCTGTTGTTGCAGAAACTTCACAATGTTTGGGAAAAGCAAAAACTCTTGCTAAAAAACTCAACTTCCACATCGTTGACATCAATGTTAAAGATTATGATTTTCTCTTAGTTGTTACCGAACAAAGACTAGAACTGCGAGAAATAGGTGCAAAACGAACTAAGCCGCTTTATGTTGATTTTATTCACGGTGCAGTTGCACATCGACGTAAGTATGGTGGTGGCCGCGGGCAATTGATTGCCCGTGCAGTTGGAATTAAACCTGGTATCAAACTAAGTGTGCTAGATGCAACTGCTGGTTTAGGCAAAGATGCATTTGTATTAGCTTGTTTAGGCTGTAAACTGCTTTTACTAGAAAGATCACCTGTCATCGCAGCACTATTGAAAGACGGTCTAGAACGCGCCAAATCGGATTCCACCTTTTCTAACATAGACATGCATTTAATGGTATGTGATGCCATCTCTTTCATAACGAATATTAATCCTGCCCATAAACCAGATGTAATTTATCTTGACCCCATGTATCCGCTATCAAGAAAATCAGCACTAGCAAAAAAAGAAATGCGCATTTTGCGCAAAATTGTAGGATATGATTTAGATATTGATAGACTATTACAGATGTCTCTTAAAACCGCGTTGAAAAGGGTGGTAGTAAAACGACCAAGATTGGCTCCACAAATTACGGGACCAAAACCGAGTTTAGTATTTACAGGGAAAAGTTCACGATTTGATGTTTATCTTACTCATCTTTTTTCTTAGTGTACCTCGGCTCATTCCTAAAATATCGGCTGCAATACTTTGGTTATTATTAGTGTATTTTAAGATAGATCGAATTAGAGGTATTTCAATTTCTTGTAATACCATTTCATATAAATTCGCGGGTTTATATCCATCAAGATTCTCAAAATAGCTATCTAGTGCTTGTTGTACATAATGACGCAGAATTATTTGTTTTACTTTACTCATTAAATAAATTATAACAGCTTAAAATTTTCAGTGCTACTTATTGCATAAGTCAAAAATTCAAAGGATATAAAAGGCAAATTCTCTCGTAAAAACTATTTCAAAAAAAATCAACATCGAGTTGTGTTAGATTAAATCTAAATTGCTAAAGTATAGAACAACAAAATGAAGGGGTATTTTCAATTATGGATAATATAATGTTACTTTCGATAACATACAAATTTGCTACGCCTACTATCTTGGTGTAATGCTTTCCTTCTGACTTAAGCACCTTTTTTGTTTCATTAGCTAATTGATCAGTGATATTAACTGTCAGCAATTCTCATTTTGATGCTGTCATTCTCGCGAATGCGAGAATCCATTTAATTTGGGGCTCTTTGGATACCCGCCTTCGCGGGTATGACGTGAAATAGCACTTAAAATTGGTCA
>CAYFQQ010000007.1:0-7231 GCA_964345265.1 uncultured Coxiellaceae bacterium | reverse complement strand
AGACACAGTGGTTGTTAGTAAACTATTATATTTTAGGTGCAAGTTGTGAAAAGTATTAAAGCAACGGCAAGTTGTTGATAAACATGGTAAAAAAATATGACTGATATTGCGGGTTATCAGTCCTTAAAAAGATCGTCTAGTTTCACAACACTTGTTATAAGCTCTTCTGAATACATAGTAGGCTTAAGTCCACTTGCAGATATCATAGCTATGAAGATTTGCTTATTAGTCCGCAATTGTTTACGGAAAACTTCTACTTTACGCAATAACTCCTGGGCGTACTTCTTATCTATTGCAAAAGGATCATTTGTATATTTGATTTCACATATAGTAATAACATCATCAGCTCTATCAAATAGCAAGTCTATTTGCGCACCTATATCTTTTGACTTTTTTCTGGGAGAATAACGCCAGCTAGCGACTTCTGCATCAGAATCTATGTCTAAAGCTTTTCTGATTTGTCCAATGTGTTTATAGCATATTGATTCATAAGCATAACCGGCCCAACTTAACCATGAAGCGCTTTTTTGTTTAGATTGCCAATATCCATTACTTATATCCCTCTTTCTTAAAGTGTTAACTATTGGCTCAATCCACTTTAAATAAAATAAAGTATATTCATCAATAATACGATAATATATGCCCTTTTCCTTATGATGATAAGGTATAAAAGATTCGATAAATCCTGCTCTCTCCAATTCTTGTAAACGGTTTTTTAACCGACCACCAATAGTTTTTGATGATTTAGTCATTAAATCTATTTGTGATATTCCATAGCGATGCTCAGCAATTATTCTTATTAATTCTTCCGTTATTTCATGATGCTCAAATAGCGATGAAAATAGCTGATTAAACTCTTTAAATAATAAGCCTCTTTTGTTAAAACAAATTTCATTTATATTTTGGTCTGCTGAAAGCCCTTTTGCTACATGATCGAGGTATAAAGGTATACCTCCCATTGCCATATAAAGCTTAAGTACTTGTTTATTAGTTAATTTGATATTTTTTTGGACTAAAAATTGTTGGCTTTCTCTAAGAGTGAATGGTTCTAGTTCTATTTGATAAGTAATTCTATTATATAAACCACCTTTACTGTGAATTAGTCTTTCTAATATCCAGGAAGCAGATGATCCACAAGCAATAAGCTTTATTCTTGCATCAAATGACCAATAACGATTCCAATAATGATCTATAGCTTGCAGCAATTTTGAACGCCTAGTTACCATCCAGGGTAGTTCATCAAAAAATAATACTACTTTCTGCTTTTGTGATACTATTCTATTAATAGTTTCTGTAAGGTAATCAAATACGTCTATCCATCTAGCTCTTGGCTTTAATTCAGCACCTTGGTAAAAAGCTTTACCTATCGCTCTAGTAAAATTTTCTATCTGATCGTGAAATGATCCGTCTTTTAATCCGGTTACATGAAAGAGTATACAGTCTTTACTAGTAAAGTATGTGTGTATTAAGAAAGTTTTACCCACACGTCTTCTACCAAAAATCGCAAGAAATTCTGCTTTCCCTGATTTATAAAACGCATCGAGCTTTTGTATTTCTTTTTTACGCCCACTGATTTTTGCCATAATAATTTGTGCCCCTTATAGAAAAATATATTTGGCAACTTAAGTTAAATTTGTTGATTAAGTTGCCTTATATGAAAAATTATATGCGGCAAGTTAATGTGAGTCAAGATTATTTCATCCTTTATTTAGTTTTCCATGTAAGACCCTAAATTTGGAGGATTTGGGCTTAGAATCCTGAACATAAGTTGCATTTATTTATTGAATCCAGCGTTGCGTGTTAATATATATTAGGTAATAATAATTACTAATAGAAGGTTAGTGCTAAAATTGAGCTGATAGCCCAGTCCAATTTATGTGCTATACTAATATTTTTGTGAATTAATAAGAACTGAGTAAGTAAAAAATGTTTCTAGTACCTAATTATGATGAGGGAAAAGATAGTTTCGATTCTGAAGGAAAATTGTCTTATCAAAACCTTGGTCAAAGATTAAACAATTCATGTGATGAGATAACATTGTATAGTAAAAATGACATTTACATGGCATCAATAGGACGCGGTACTCGTTGGGCTCAATATAACTTTTATGTTGCTCGCATTAATGAAATTCTTCCAATAGAAACCCTGATACATAAAGAATTAAAAATACATATCTCTTTGGAAGAAGAGTTAACTCGTAAAATACGTACATTAGGATGGAATATTGTAAAATATGTTTTAGGTAAAGGAAGAATTGGTTCTTTCAAAGTTATTCGACCAAAATACAACATGTCTGATGATCCTAAGCAATGTGGGAAAGATATTACAATATATGCCGGTTACGATAGACATTTAGATGTCGTAAGTTGGTTACATATTTTACAGGAAATTACAATAGCATTTGTGGAAAATAACGTTAAGCCAGGATATAGCCAACAAAGCACAGCGGAAAAACCTGAAAAAATAGTTAAAGGAAGTAAGTATTTTTCATATCGTTATTTTGATGAAGTTCAACAAAAAAGTATACCTTGGCCAAATCCCGATCCGTTTGAAAACATAGATTTAAGTCATATAGTACAACCATTTGATTCCCAAGGATTTTCTATTGCACAAGGAATAGATTTTGGGGTAAAATAATAGAGAGGTAAATTATGAAAGTATTTGAGAAAGAAAACAAAAAGTGGTTAACAAAAATTAAGTTTACATTACCTGATGAAAAATCTGAAAAACGAATGGGAAATATAGCGCTTATTCCCCTAAATAACACATGTCCTATACAAGATTTAAGTAGAAAAATCATTGGATTCAAAAAGATAGACGAAATGGAAATGATTACAGGTTATGCTGTTACAGTCTCTCAAGATGGTGCCATTGAAATAACTGGAGATTTATTTAATGCTTTTGATATGATGTCTGAAAGAGGCTTAATTGATCTGGAAATTATCCAATCCTTAAAGGATAATACAGAATTTAATTACTGTATGGAATTAACCAAATCTGTTGAATTTGGAGAGGAACAAACTCAAGAAAAAGATCAAACAAAACAAACTCCGCAACAATTTAAACCTAGACTAGCTGCACTAGTTGATCAATTACTATCTGAACTACAATCCCTTCCAAAACAAACTGGCGGAGAATGGTTATTAACAATAATATCTCGAAGTGGTCGTTCATTAGATGAATTACAACAATTGACTATAGAAGCAGGATGTATTGCGGACGCTGCGAGCCATGGAGAGCTGAAGGCGGTAGTGAGTAGTCTGCGGTAGCTGGCGATTTTCAGCAGAACGAAGTGAGTGCTGAAAATCTTTATGCTAGCGAAAGTCATTTGAGAGACGGTTCGAAGTGTGCGTAGTAGGCCCAGTGGGAACGTAGAGGCGTTTTGCGGCAATCTGAAGTTCCTTTTTTAAATTGTACTTATAACTAACCTATTTTGGGTAGAAATATCCGCTCTATCAACAATCAGATTACACAACAGGAAACCTATCGATGACTTTATTATATTCTTTTTGTGCCTCTCCTATCGAAAGCTTTGAATATATCTCCAGCGATTGCCTGCTCTCATGACCTGAATAAGGTTGAATTAGTGCATCATCTATGCCTTGCTTTTTAAGCCATGTAAACAAGAAATGACGCAACTTATGAGGTGATATAGATCTGCCCATTCCAGCTTCTTTGGTATATCTATCTAGTATTTTCCTAATCCCTCTTGTAGTATATAGACGTCTCCATGAAGATTCAAATAAATAACTTGCTCCTTTTTTACGTGCAGCATCAATATGTAAAGCCAGAACTTCCTTAAATGCATATGGAAATGGAACTTTTCTGCCTTTATGACCCTTGCCACACTTTACATGAATTTGACATGCCTCCAAATCTACATCTTCGAGTTTAATATTAACAACTTCGCTAACACGAAGACCGGTATACAACAAAGTTTTGATAATAACCATATGCTGCATATTACGTGCTTGCCAAACACTCTTATAATATCGTTGCATTTCTTCTTCTGTAGGTACATAGGGCAATAACTTTGGCTTATTGGTAACTACGACCCCTAATTCTGCTCGTAACTGGCGAAAAATTCCTCTTAAATAAAGGTAGTCGACATGTTCTTTGCGTAAATATTTAGCAAATAACTTGGCCATTTGTTTAATCGGTTTTCGTTTAGACATTCATTCTCCTTATTATTGGTAACCGTTTGTTCATATCTAAAAGGAAAAGACCGTATGGATTTATATGAAGATGGATTAACGGTGTCAGTGCACGCTTGTCTTCAAGTGTTAAACAATTTTGCCAATGCGATTTAGCAAGTATTTGTTGAATCATTAACGTATTAATATAAACAAGACAGATCTGTAGTAAATGTAAACATAATGCCGCTAATTCTTGGTCATCACTCGAATTAGTCGCGATTTCCCCACCTTTGCCGTAAAAAATAAAGCTATTAACACCATTCCATCTTTCAATTACATTTAATCCTTCGGTAATTTCCTGGCGTAGTTCTTCATGTTGCAAGTACTGGCATAAGAAAATGGTTTTGATTGCTTTGCCTAATTCCGCTAAGGCTTTGTAAACTGGATTTTTGTGATTATGGCGTGTAAATCTCTTTAAGATTGATTCTGCATCGGCAGTTCCTAATCGTAAAGCCACAGTATAACGTATTATTTGTTTATATTGTTCTCGGATAAGTTCCCAGTTGATAGGACGTATCAAGATTTCTTGGATGTTTTGGTATGTGTCAGTATCATAACAACGATATAACTTCTGTGAGCCTATGTTTTTTAAGCGTGGAAGTAATTGGAAATTTAACATGTAAGAAAACGCAAAGGCAATTTCACTTTGCCCATGACTATCAACATAATTTTTTTCAATTGACATGTCTGTGCAATGTCTTAATACTCCTTCAATCATAGCGGCAACTTCAGAAGAAGAGCAACTTTTTAATTGAGAATAAATACAGACTGATTTTTTCTCGACATGCCAATAAATCATGATACCCCGACCACCATAACGAATATGCCATTCAGTCATAAGATTTTGATCCCATGCACCAAATTTTTTAGAGTCAGAAGCACAAGCTACAGTTGCTTCTCCCCATATTGCAGCATCGCGGATCGAAAATATAGCATTAGCAACCTTTATAATCGCTTGCCTTACATAATCTTTATGCACAAAGCGTTTCCGTATGTAACGCAAATCATCGTAACTAATTCCTGGATTACCTGAACTAATGCGACTCAATCCAGTATTAGTACCAATGCTAAATAAACATAGTAAAAGACGTTTTTGTAGTGTTTCTTTATCAAGGATCTCTCGAGTAGCTATGCTTTTAAAACAAGACGTAATATCAACAAACATGTCTACCTCTTTGAGTACATCCAAGAGACTCGTCATCGGCCATTGTTGCAAAATCTCAGCTTTTAATCTTTCTATATTAACTGGATCTGGTTGAGCAGTTAATGGAGTCAACGAAATCCAACTCTTCTGTTTGCCTTTTTTGATCTTAAAGATTATTTTTACTTTATCATTTTTAGGCATACCACTATTAAGCATTGCCAGAGCTTCACGCAGAATTTGCTGAACCTTGAGAATAAACTCTGTTGCAGACAAAGGTTGTTTAAGTAATTGGCAATACTCGTCTTCTTTTTCATCAAAATCTTTCGGCAGGTCTTCATCAGGGTTACGATATCGATAAGCATTTTCTAGCCAAATTTCTTTGCAACGTATTTTATCGCGCAAAGCTTGCAAAACTTCCATTTCGTAATTAATACGATTAATCTTCCGACCACTCTTGGTTTCTTCAACCACAATATTATAAACATCCCCTTGTACGATATTTTCAATTGGAACTTCTTCATCTATAGCATAGTGAACTGATTTACTACTTGAATACCTTTTTAGTAAATTAAGAGCATTTATAATAGGATTTTGTTCTTCATTGTGAGTACAGAATGTGAGCACATGTAAAATTGGCGTTAGTATTCGTCGATAATGGGTACTATAAGATGCACGCATGCTTGCATGAATTTCACGTTGATATACAAATCCAGTGCTTTTGAATTCCCTTACCAGATCTTTAAGCGTCTCTTCTCCTACAACAGGATAAATAACTTCGTTAACTATCCCTAAAGGATGATCTACCGCTGCTAAAGCCATGCGATATAGTATCCCAGTTTTACCCGTAACTTTGCGTAAGTCTTGTAATAATTCCTTAATTACACGTTTCTCAGCTTTCGTGGCGATTTTGTGTGTAATCTGAATTAGTAAATCCGCTAAACTATCTGTTATGGCTTGTTCCCGTAAACAACAAAAAGCCGCCACCATCGCGTATTTATTATCTGTAGGAAACGCATTTATTCTAGCTGGCTTTTCCATAATAATACGTAATCGATATTTTTGTAATACTTTCGGAGATAACCCTTGAAATAAATCTTTCGGCAATTGCAAATACCGAATGCGCTGTAATTTGGCTATCTCATTTAATACCGTTTCTACACTAGTTTGGCGTGGATCACGTTTTAAGTAATTAAGCGAAACTTTTATATATTTAGGATTAGATCTCTTATAATCTTTTTTCGATGTGCTAATTAACTCATCTATACGTTGCTTAGTAGTATCAGATAATTGTGCAGCTATTTTAGTAAATAATTTTAGTTCAAAGCTTATTATTGCTTTGTTAATACATTGCTCAATTTGTTCTTTATTAGACGGGTCAATCTTAAGTTCACGATAACGTTCATAAACCTTAGTTTCTATAATTGTATATGAATTTTCTTGTGGCAAGATATTGGTAATTAGCCATTTTGTCATCTGTTCTATATCGTCAGAATTTGCAACTTTAAAATTTAAAAATTTTCGTATTATTAATTTATGCCCTCTGGCTACTCGATCCTCTAAATCATATTGTTGTACATCATCTATATTGAGCTGTAAATGAGCTGCTAAGTATTGTAAAGTAACTTTGGGAAATTCAGTTATGCCTTCCGGAAACCTACCAGCATATTGAAAAAATTTGAGCAATCCTGCAAATACTAATTTGTGTTTGCCCATTTTATCATGAAGTAAGCGCCTTTCATCTGGTAATAAAGACCAATATTCAACTAATTCTTTTTCTGTCCAAGACTGACGCATAATAAAAACTAATTCTTATTAAAATGAACTTTCTTTGGATTAAACTTATTTGGATAAAACTTTCTGCCTAACCAATCCAGCGTAAAACTGTATTCCT
>CAYFQQ010000006.1:0-5893 GCA_964345265.1 uncultured Coxiellaceae bacterium | reverse complement strand
ATAAAGTTGCAATGTTCCATGAATCGTTTCCCAATTTTTTACAGTAACTAGAATTAATTGTTGGCTTCCATTAATTTGCTGCACTTCTGCAGTGTTGTTATTTTTAGTGTTAACTAGCTGACAAGCTGAAATGAAGAATATACTTAGAGTATATATAAAAATTTTTTTGCTCATCTCTTATTTCCTTAGATTAAAGAGGTGGTCGCAAATTGCGACTACCTGGCCCTTTGCCAATAGTGCGGCCAATCATGTTGATACGCGCGTGAATACAGTTTTGGCATTGTTCTGCGGTTTCGTTTAAGCAAGCCTTGTTTGGATATATTTCATATTTAACTCGATATACCGGTGGAGTAATGTTGGGCATTATGACATTAGCACCTCGTGTTAGTCCTAATTCACGGCCGTTTATTGTATTGAGTGAAGCTAAGGCGGTAGTGCTTGGAATATTTGCGTGAGGGCAGACTAAGCGGGTTAGGGCAACGACCTTGTAAGTCATTTCTTCAGTATTTGGCACCTGATCTTGCGAATTTATATCGAATGTAAATTGTCCACGTCCCAAAGGGGTATTAGGATGTGGAATATACGGCCCAACACCGATCATATCTAAGTCCATTTTACCGAATAAATAAATATCGTTAGCTAAACTTGCATAAGTTTGTCCTGGAATCCCGATCATAACTCCGCTGCCGATTTCATAGCCTAATTGTTTTAGCTCATTTAGAATAACAAAACGGTCTCGATTAGTTTTAATTGCTTGGGGATGAATAAGTTTATAAAGTTTGGAATCAGAAGTTTCGAATCGTAACAAATAGCGGTCAGCACCAGCTTTGCGCCAAGTTTTTAAATCTTCAAATGGACGTTCTCCTAAACTTAATGTAACTGCTAATGATGTTTCATGTTTAATTTTTTGAACAATATTTGCAATCCATTCTGTGGTTAGCCCATAATCTTCGCCTCCCTGAATAACAACTGTGCCATATTCAAATTTTACTGCTTTTTGAACACATTCCATGATTTCTGTTTCTGTCATTTGATAACGTTCGATTTTGGTCTGAGCTGAATTAATACCGCAATATGCACATTGTCTAACACAATAATTTGATATTTCCAGAAGTCCTCGTAGATGAACTTCGTCACCAACATTTTTTTTACGGGTTTCATCAGCTAATTGCCAGAGTTTTTTGAGGCTCTGGGGGTTGGTTTCTTTAAGCCAGTTTAATAGCATCTGCTTGTTCATTTGTATTTTATTTTAGCAGATTAGAGGGTATTGTTCATTGGGTAGGGGTTGCGGGATTATATATAATGGAATTTACCAAATGGTTCTAGAGCACGTTTGAAAATTCCCAAACAATAAGCAATTGTTAAACCATAATTGGTAATTGGTACTCCAGCTTTTTTGCATTGTAGAATGCGATTTAATATTATGCGGCGGTTGAACATACATGCTCCGCAGTGAATGACTAGTTTGTACGTGTTGAGATCTTCAGGAAAATCTAAGCCTTGCACAGTATGAAAATCTAATTGCCCGCCAACATATTGTTGCAGCCAGTGCGGAATTTTTTCTCGGCCAATATCATTTTGAATCGGATGATGAGAACATGCTTCGGCAACTAAGATTTTATCTCCAGGCTTTAATTTGTCGATAGTCTTAGTAGCATTGACTTGTGATATTAAATCTCCTTTGAAACGGGAATACAGGATTGAAAAGCTTGTTAGTAGAATATTTTTTGGAGTAATTTGAGATACTTCTTTGAAGCATTGTGAGTCAGTTACTACGATTTTCGGTGGTTTTTTGAGATTCTCAAGTGCTAATTTGAGTTGATGTTGCTGTGTTACAACACAGAATGCTTGGCCGTCGAGTAAGTCACGGATGGTTTGAACTTCGGGTAATATCAAACGACCTTTAGGTGCTTCTTTATCTATTGGAGTTACTAGAATAGCTAATTCATTTTGCGGAACAAGATCACGCACGATAGCGGGATTGTTGATGAGTTCATCAGGCGCGCTATCAAGTAGAGCTTGCCGGAAATCTAAAATTCCTGTGTTATTTTTAGTTGAAATAGTTATAACTTTAATCTTGTCTTTATTGTTAAACATAGAAATAATTTTTTGGGAAGGAGCACATATATCTATTTTGTTTAATGCTATTATTATAGGTAAATTGCGGTTTTTTAACTCAGTAAAAATTTTTCCTTCAAATTCTTCCCATATATTTGCTTCAGTGACAATTACTCCGATGTCAGTGCGATCAAAAACTTGTTGAGTTTTTTTAATTCTAAGATCGCCTAAAGCGCCAATATCATCTATACCCGCTGTGTCGATAAATAGAATCGGGCCGAGCGGAAGTAACTCCATTGGTTTTTCTACCGGATCAGTAGTAGTTCCAGCAAATTCAGAAACAATGGCAACTTGTTGTCGAGTGATTGCGTTTAATAAACTGGATTTGCCGACATTTCTACGTCCAAATATACCGATATGAATTCGAAAACCTTTAGGAGTATCTTGCATTATTTTCACTACACTATATAAAATACCTCAATTCGACATAAGAAAACACGTCATTCCCGCGAAAGCGGGAATCTAATAAGTTATTTATGCTATTAGTTTTTAAAAAGGTTTCTAGATTCCGGATAAATTTGCTACGCAAATTTTCCGGAATGACCAAATAATTATCAATGATTTATACCTCCAATTACGTCGAATTCAAGTTATATGTAAACATCACGATTACCATTTTTTATTTTTTCTATCATTTTAATAACAATTTTAGCTTGTTGTTGAGGCATTTGTGCTATTTCTGTGTTAATTAATGTTTCACCTACTTGATGAGTTTGTGGTGAAGCATAATCTTCTAAATATTCTTGGAATGTTGTGAGAGCATTTGGTGCGCATCTAGTCTTAATGTCACCTACTTTAGCGATGTTCATAAAGTGTTCACCAGTTCTACCTAGACGGTAGCAGGCAGTGCAGAAACTGGGAATGTAACCCATTTTGGCGATATCTCGAATTACTTCATCAATATGGCGATGGTCACCCAGCGAAAATTGTCCATTTTCTGTATCATCAACTGAATAGCCTCCGGGATTTGTTCTGCTACCAGCTGATATTTGAGAAATGCCTAATGCTAATACCTCACGGCGAGTTTCAGGCGTTTCTCGAGTTGATAGAATAATGCCGGTATAGGGTATAGCAAGCCGCAGAATGGCAATTATTTTACGAAACTCTGAGTCAGATACTGGAAAAGGAGGGTTTTGGGAAAATGGTGAACCTAACGCTGGTTCTATGCGTGGTACACTTATGGTATGTGGACCTACACCATATTTCTTATCAAGGTATTGGGTATGCTGTAATAGAGCTAAAACCTCAGAACGCCAGTCGGTAAGCCCAAATAAAACTCCGATTCCGACATCATCGATGCCAGCTTGCATTGCGCGATCTATCGCAGTCAAACGCCACTCATAATCAGCTTTTTTACCTCCGATGTGTACCTTCTGATAGGTATCACGATGGTAAGTTTCCTGAAATAGCTGATAAGTGCCGATTTGTGCGGCTTTGAGTCTCTGAAAGTCTTTTAATGTAAGTGGTGCGATATTTACATTAACACGGCGGATCTCACCGTGATTACTTTTTGTACTATAAATAGTTTTTATCGAATCGAGAATATATTGAAATCCATCTCGAGTGTAAGCTTCGCCGGCAACTAATAGTAATCTTTTATGACCTTCGTTAACTAGGTGTTTGACTTCATTAGCTATCTCCTGTTGAGTTAGCGAACGCCGTTTGATCGCTTTGTTAGTAGCTCGAAAAGCGCAATAAAGACATTCATTGGTGCAGAGATTAGAGATATATAATGGAGCAAACAATACTAAACGCTTGCCGTAGATTTGTTGTTTTATTTGTTTGGCAATAGTAAATAATTCCTGGGTAAGTTCAGGATTGGTAATGGTTATTAGTGCCGCGACGTCATCGAGATTTAGTCCCTTTGCTTCACTAGCTTTTGCCAGAATTTCTCTAATATGTACACGATCTTCTTTACAATTATTGTCTAAGATACTGATTATTTTTGTTGCATTTATCATATGCTCTAGTTGATTGTTAGCCTTTGTGTTTAAATACCATCTGTTGAACTTCGATACCTGCATCTAATGCTTTTAATTTGGTAACCATTTCTTTCATATCATTTTCTGGGCCAAACATTTCTAATAGTATTAATCCATTTATAGCACAGTACTCCTTATTTGTCTCATGAAGACCGATTCTAGTTTTGATACAACAACCATATTCGGTTAATATTTTCTGAACTCCTTGAGCTTGATTAAAACGGTCTGGTATATGTATACCAATTACGGTATGCATTTTTTTGGGTTTCATTTCCATTTTTTTCTCCTATTTTTTTATTCTTCTTCAATTATTGAAAAATCATTTTTTCCAACTCCACACACCGGACATACCCAATCATCGGGTAAATCTTCGAATGAAGTTTCTGGAGCTATATTAGCCTCTGGGTCACCGATCTCTGGATCATAAATATATCCACAGACGTTACAAACATATTTTTGCATTACATTTCTCCTTTCCACAAACCATGAATATTACAATACGTTCTAGCTGAGATTGTTTTAGCTTTTACACAGAAAGATATTTTGGGTTCCGCACCGAGGTGTAAGTATTTACGATAGCTACGATCGTCAGCAATGAGTTCTATCCATTCGATATAATGTTTTTGTTCCATTGGGTGTGGTACGCTGCTTACAGTTACCTGTAGACCTCGTTCCATACTTTCTATAATAGGCACGTGTATTTCAGCTAATGCCTTATTCGCATCTTGTTCGATCAATTTCTTCATACGTTGGTTACAACATACTAGTGCTTCTGCACCAGGATGAAGTATTTGTATTACGTTACCGCATACATTGCATTTGTATATATTATTGAGTTTTACCACACTTGTTTCTCTTTGTTTTTTGAGGTGTATAATTTACCATTATTAATGTTTTTATTCTACTGAAGTTAGAATATTTTTCTGTGTCATCCCCGCGAAAGCGGGGATCTAGATAATCTAGTTCGATGGATTCCCGCCTGCGCGGGAATGACGGGATAAAAGCTACTTCATGATGTAAAATGAGAATTGTAGCTGGTGGAGGAAATTGATGAAAACTTGCTATAACATATCTTGGTTTAGTATCTTAATTATTATACTTTTCTTCCTTATGTTATTACCGGTTGCGGTATTTCCCAAGTCGCAAAATATTCCAATCAGAGTATTTGTTAGCATATTGCCTATGAAATATTTTGTTGAACGGGTGGGTGGTGGCAATGTTAATGTTTCGGTCATGGTAACTCCAGGGCAGAGTCCTGAAACTTATGCACCTACACCCAGACAAATGGTTATGTTAAGCAAATCGAGAATTTATTATCGGATAGGAGTGCCTTTTGAGAAGGCATGGATGAAAAGGATACAGAGAATGAATCCAAATATGCAAGTTGTTGATTTGCGTAAGGGAATTACATTACGTCACTTTCCAGTTGGAATAGACCCGCATATATGGACTAATCCGCTTTTGGTTGTGCGAATGTCTGAGACTATTCGCGATTCGTTAATAAACGTCGATGCGAAAAATAAAAAAATATATGAGAGGAATTATTCAATTTTTGTTAATGATTTAAAGAAATTGGATAATTATGTTCGGTTTAAATTAAAGAATCTTAGTTCACGAACTTTTTTAGTATTTCATCCTGCATGGGGTTATTTTGCAGATGCCTACAAGCTTCAACAAATGGCTATTGAGCAGGAAGGCAAAGAAGCAGGGCCGCGTGATTTGGAAAATATTGCGAAAGTAGCATTGCAAAAACATATTAAAGCAGTTTTTGTGCAACCGCAGTTTAACAAAAC
>CAYFQQ010000005.1:0-2731 GCA_964345265.1 uncultured Coxiellaceae bacterium | reverse complement strand
GATATTATTGATAAACAGAATTATGGTTATGGATGTTTTTGGTTTAAAAAATGCGGAGTCTAGTTTTTTATTAGACCAGATTATTTGGACTTTTAATAGCTTATTTCTTGGAAAAATATGTCAATAGATTTCCCAAATGAAAGTAATAGGATTAAATGGATTGAGGATAAGTTGTCTTTAATTCCGGCTGGTACAAGAATATTAGATGCAGGAGCTGGAGAACAGAAATATAAAAAATTTTGCAAACATTTGGAGTATGTTTCACAAGATTTTGGAAGATATAATGGTATAGGGGATAGTAAGGGTTTACAAACAAAGAATTGGGATACCAGAGGTATTGATATTATTAGCGATATTATTAATGTTCCAGAACCAGATCAGTCTTTTGGAGCAATTATGTGTATCGAAGTATTTGAACATTTACCTAATCCTATTACAGCTCTTTACGAGTTTGCTCGTTTACTACGCGAGGACGGATTTTTAATTATAACTGCACCATTTTGTAGTTTAACACATTTTTCTCCGTATCATTTTTATTCTGGTTTTAATAAGTATTTTTATCAAGAACAATTGAGAAAATATGGTTTTGATATTTTAGATATATCAAGTAACGGAAATTTTTTCGAGTATCTAGGACAAGAAATTTCTAGAATTCCAAATATAGTGGAAGAGTATACGCCTTATGAGGCGACTTTTTTAGAAAAGTTGATTTTAAGAAAAGTTTTAATGATGCTTAAAAATATAGCAAAAAGGATAGTGGGTCAAATGATTTATTGTGTTTTGGTTATCATGTATTTGCAAGAAAAATATGAGAAAATTAAAGAATGATTATTATTGAGTTACTTGGTGGGCTTGGTAATCAAATGTTCCAATATGCTCTTGGTAAATGTCTTAGTATTCGTAAAGATACTGAATTGAAACTCGACGTTGATAGTCTTTTAAATGTTGCAGGATGCACTTATAGAAAGTATGCTTTGAATGTTTTTAATATTAATGCAAAAATAGTAAATAATGCTGAATTAGTGCATATTAGACGTTTGAAGAAGAATAAGCTTTATAGGAAGTTACATAGATTCTATCCATATTCTAAAAGAATTCTTATTCGAGAACGAGAAGGATTTAAATATGATCCAAATATTTTTAAGTGTGGTAAAAATGTTTATTTAGAAGGTTATTGGCAATCTGAGAAATATTTTATTGATATTGAAGATGTAATAAGAAAAGAGTTTACAATTCGTTTGCCCAAAGATCAGGAAAATCTTTTGTTAAGTAATGAAATAAATGATAGTAACTCTGTTTGCGTGCACATACGTAGAGGGGATTATGTTACTAATAAAAATGCGAATATATATCATGGAATATGTTCAATGGAATATTATCATAAAGCAATAGAGCTTTTGATAGACAACGGAATTGTTAATCCATATTTTTTTATTTTTTCCAATGATCCTGATTGGGCCAGAGAGAATTTTAAATTAGAATATCCAGTTAAGATCATTGATATAAATTTAGATAAACCATATGAGGATTTGAGGTTAATGTCGCAGTGCAAACATTTTGTTATAGCAAACAGTTCTTTTAGCTGGTGGGGTGCATGGTTGTCACCAAGTAATGATAAAATAGTAATTGCTCCAAAACGATGGATAACTAATGAAGCGAGAGATATTAATGACCTATTCCCAAAAGGATGGATAAAAGTATGAATAACAACCCAATAGTTACAGTTTTAATGCCAGTATATAATGGTGAAAAGTATTTGAGAGAGGCTATTAATAGCATTCTAAATCAGACGTTTACTGATTTTGAATTTCTTATTGTTGATGATTGCTCTTCAGATAATTCTATTAAAATTATTAAAGGTTACTCTGATCCACGAATAATTCTGTTACGAAATGATGAAAATTTTGGAATTGCTGAAACCGCAAATAGAGGCATGAAGCTAGCAAAAGGTAAATATATTATTAGAATAGATTGTGATGATATAAGTTTGCCTCAACGTATTCAGATGCAAGTGTCATTTATGGAGAGAAACCCGAAGGTAGTAATATGTGGTAGTAGCGTTCAATGTATCGGCGAACATGCTGTTGTATGGAAGATGCCAAAATTAGATTGTGAAATTCGGCCTCATCTATTATTTGGTACGGCGATACTGCAACCTACGATAATAATGAGGAGAGATGTTATTATAAGGGAAGAATTATTTTACGATTCACGTTTTATCGTAGCATCAGATTACGATCTATGGTCGCGTATCCCAAAGAAATATAAGCTAGCAAATTTGCCTGAGGTGTTGGTTAAATATCGTTTACATGATACTCAAATAAGTAATATACAGAAGGATGCGCAACGTGGGATAGCCGATATTATTCGCAAAAGATTAATAGAATCATTGGGTGTCTCTTTTAGCATCAAAGAGATGAATATCCATAGTTCACTTGTGTACTTTGATTTTCAAATCAATAAAAAATATATTAATGAAGTAGCGGCTTGGTCTAGCAAATTACTATTTGCTGTAAAAGAATCAAATATTTATAATTATAAAGTTTTTGAGAAGCAGTTACTGAGAATAATAAACACGTTGTTTTTTAGGAGTTTAAAACTCGGTCCATGGATAATAAAGAAGTATTTTTACTCGCCTTTTAGTAAAGATTTATTGTTTATTAGCGCCTTTATGTGTATTCCTAAAAAAATCTTTAGAAATTTGAGAAAGTATTTTTTGTGACTTTAATAG
>CAYFQQ010000004.1:0-4236 GCA_964345265.1 uncultured Coxiellaceae bacterium | reverse complement strand
TACCAAACAAATATGATCTTTTTACATCCCTGTAGCCTGGATCCCGTCAATCCATGACGGGATGACAAAATTTAAATGCCAATGAAGTAGATTTAATTAACAAAATGAGAATTGCTGGTCTAAATTTGTAGAAAAAATTGTCAATTTATAATACGATTCTAACTTAACTATTAGATGGGGTTTTTTGTGATTTATTATTGCTATTTGTTATTTTTTAGTGCCCCGTGAGTGCCCCATGAAATATTTTTGTAGATGCGGAATGTTGTAACTTATTGATTTTATTGGAGCGGGTGATGGGAATTGAACCCACGTTACCAGCTTGGGAAGCTGAAGTTCTACCATTGAACTACACCCGCAAGATATTTTTAAGTTTAATATGCTGAATAAATAAAGCAAGAGTTGAATATGACTAAGAAAATTAAAACTGAAGTAGTTGTATTAGGAAGCGGCCCTGGTGGTTATTCCGCTGCTTTTCGTGCTGCTGATTTGGGTAAACAAGTAGTTCTCATAGAACGTTACCAAACTATCGGCGGTGTCTGTTTAAATGTCGGCTGTATTCCTTCTAAAGCACTATTACATGGTGCCAATATTATTAATGAAGCAAAAGAAGTATCGAAACATGGTATAAATTTCAGTGACCCAAAAATTGACATAGAAAAATTGTGTTCTTGGAAAAAAGATGTGGTCAGAAAATTAACCTCTGGCCTAGCTAACTTAGCTAAGCGTCGTAAAGTAGAAATTGTACATGGTATTGGTAAATTTATATCAGCAAATGAAATTGAAGTACAAAATAGCAACGAGCAAATTCTCATTACTTTTGATAATGCTATTATTGCTGCAGGCTCAAAGCCGATCAAATTACCATTCATGCCTGAAGATCCTCGCATAATGGATTCCACCGATGCTCTAAATCTATCCAATGTACCAAACAAAATGTTAATCGTTGGCGGAGGAATTATCGGTTTAGAAATGGCGACTATTTACGCAGCATTGGGTAGCAAAATTTCTATTGTAGAATTCATGGACCAACTAATACCGGGAGCCGATAGTGATTTAGTCAAACCTTTGCACAAATTTATTAGCAACAAATATGAAAACATAATGTTAAGCACTAAAGTAGTCAAAGTAGAAGTCGATGCAAACGGATTATTAGCACACTTCGAGAGTAAAATTACGCCAATCGAACCACAACGATACGACAGTATTTTAGTAGCTGTAGGCAGACAACCTAATGGAAAAACTATCGGTGCTGAAAATGCCGGAATTAACATAGATCAACGAGGATTTATTTCGGTTGATAAGCAAATGCGTACCAATGTATCACACATTTATGCTATAGGCGATATAGTTGGAAATCCAATGTTAGCACATAAAGCTGTTGCAGAAGGACGATTAGCTGCTGAGGTAATCGCCGGTGAAGACCGTCACTTTACAGCGAAATGCATTCCTTCTGTGGCATATACTGATCCAGAAATTGCTTGGGCGGGGATGACAGAAACCGAGGCTAAGCAACAAAATATCAAATACGGCAAAGGCACTTTCCCTTGGCTTGCTAGTGGCCGCTCGTTAAGTATCGATCGTACCGAGGGATTTACCAAATTATTATTTGATGAAAAAACTCAAAAATTACTCGGTGCAGGAATTGTTGGTCCAAATGCCGGTGAATTAATTGCTGAATTAGCACTAGCGATTGAAATGGATTGCAAAGCCAGCGATATTGCAGAAACTATTCATCCGCATCCAACATTATCGGAAACAATTATGATGTCTGCTGAAGCATTCTTAGGAACTATTACAGATTTATATATTCCTAAACAGCATAGTTAGTCTTTGCACAACACCATACATCAATTCTGCTTACACCGGACTGAAGTAAAACATTACTCAGTTCTCTAATAGTACTTCCAGTAGTTATTACATCATCAATAATAGCAACATGCTGAGCAGAAAAATTTTTATTAACTGCAAAAACATTTTTTACATTCTTCTGCCTTCGTTTCGCAGGAACAAGAGTTTGTGCCTCTGTATGCTTAACACGAACACAAGAATTAAAATCAATCGGAACATTTAGCTGTTTCGAAATAGGTCTGGCCAATTCTAAAGCCTGATTATAACCTCTCTCACGTAAACGATGCTTATGCAATGGAACCGGAATTATAACCTCGGGCAAACTTCCACATTTATAACTCTCAACTAACCTATCAGCCATTAATTCACCAAGAATTTTGGCATAAATTAATTTATTAGCAAATTTTAATGCACTAATAAGATGATCAATAGGATACTGATAATAAAAAAGAGCAATAACGTAATTAGGCATCAGTGTATCTATCCATGGCAAATCAATCTCACAACTTCGACATAAATCTTGTCTACGATAACTTGGCATGTTGCAGAGAATACATGTACCGGGAAAAAGATAATGCAGCGGGTTTTTCACAACATAACCTATTTCACCACAAATGCCTTTTTGCAACTTGGCTATTTTTATTTCCATAGCTTAAACTTCGTAGTATACAGTTTCGAATAGGGCATCGGTCTCGCGCATTTTCCCGTCTTCTGCTGGTAATTTTAATTGGTTACAATTTGTAACTAACTTCGCTTCCTTCTTCTAAAAGGCGATTCTTGAGCACTTTCCAATAGTTTCGAGCAAGCTGAAAATCTACTTGCTCAGTAAGCACCACAATAATATCAACAACCGAAAAATACCATTTTTCAGTTATCTCATTATAGGTGCGTCGAATTTTAAAATTTTCAAAAATAGTCAATGAATGTTTGTTTTGCATGATTTTTATATCTATTTAATTACATAACTGCAAATATATAGCACACAAAAATAATAAAAAATATACCGTTTTTTTACCCGACATCGGTTTTTCTAATCTTTCCTTTAGGAGCATTTTTCCATGTCGTTAAACCCATATTTGTTTTGTTGCTACATACTCTTGTTTGAATAATTTCTGCAGCAGTTTGACCTATGATCGCAAAATGCAGCTTGTTTTGTACCGTTGCAAAAAAGTTTTTGGTAATTTCTTCGTTTGGGTCATAATCAATGCTACACTGTGCATAGATATCAGTAATCTTCTGATAAAACCTTCTTTCACTGGAACGAATATCTCTGATACGCGCAAGTTGTTCTTCGAAATAATCTTGCCCGAAAAGCTGTCTTGGGTCTTTTAGCCTTTCATCATTCATAGCAAAGCCTTTAATGATATATTCTTTTAAGATTTGGGTTGCCCAGATTCTAAATTGAGTTGCCCGTTTGCTGTTTACTCTATAACCTACAGCGATAATTGCATCAAGATTATAAAATTCCATTTGTCTTTTTACATCCCTAGTACCTTCTTTTCGAACTGTTTCCAAAATGGAAATAGTGAATTTTTATTTAATTCTCCTTCTTCGTAAATATTATTTAAATGTTTGGAAATTGCTGGGACATTTACATCAAATAAATCAGCCATCTTTTTTTGCGTGAGCCACAAATTTTCATTATGTAAGAATACCTCTACCTTTATTTTTCCGCTTGGAACCGTGTAAAGAAGAAATTCGGTTATTCGATTTTTTGTCATTGACTTATCATTAGTTTCCATGCTCAATCCTGCCTAAATTATGCAAAATTTGTTCATTAAGCACTGCTTCCTCATTGAGTTGTTCTTCAAACTGCTTTTTTAACGCAGTAAAACGTTCGCTAAAATTAAAATCGTCCTCTTCCTCGGGAATACCGACGTAACGCCCTGGCGAAAGAACATAGTCTAATTCGCGTACTTTATCGATAGAAACAGAAGCACAAAATGCTGGTATATCTTTATAATCGCCATCGTTTTTGCGCCATTCGTGGTAGATATTAGCTACTTTATTTATATCGTCATCAGAAAATTCTCGGGTGCGACGGTTAATTAAATATCCAAGATTACGCGCGTCAATAAATAAAATTTTATTGGTGCGATTTCTGTCGCCATTAAAACCATATTTTTTGTTTGATAAAAACCACAAGCAAGCTGGAATTTGCGTGTTTAAAAATAATTTTGCTGAAGTTTTATCTAAACTAGGACGAGCGTAAACTTTTGGTAAAATTCCTTTAAGAGTTGGATTTTCTTTTTCAATTGCTTCCATTGCATCACAGCAATTCTAATTTTGACCAATTTTAAGTGCTATTTCACGTCATACCCGCGAAGGCGGGTATCCAAAGAGCCCCAAATTAAATGGATTCTCGCATTCGCGAGAATGACAGCATCA
>CAYFQQ010000003.1:0-1876 GCA_964345265.1 uncultured Coxiellaceae bacterium | reverse complement strand
AAAAAAAGTAGCACATCTATCCGAAATTCTTACCTCACAAAAAGATCTAAAGTTAACTGCTGAACTATTATCACTAGGTGAACAAATGTCTTCTTTATTATTCACGGCGCTATTAAACGAACGCAACATGTCAGCAGTTAATTTTGATGTTCGCAAAGTATTAAAGACTAATTCTGATTTTCTAAATGCAAAACCAGATATCACTGAAATCAAAAAATGCTGTGAACAATATTTAATACCATTATGTAAAAAACACATAATTGTGACTCAAGGTTTTATCGGCTCAAATACAAATGGCGACACTACTATACTTGGCATGGAAAGTAGTGATTACACAGCTGCTCTCCTTGCTGAGGCGTTACAAGCAGATCATTTCGAAATATGGACAGACGTACCAGGCGTGTTTACAGCCGATCCTAAAATCGTGCCTCATGCGTGCTTAATTCCTGAACTAAGTTATCAAGAAGCTTTAGAACTTACCAAATTCGGAGCTAAAGTATTGCATCCTGCAACAATGCAACCTGCGTTTCGAAAAAATATTAAATTTTGTGTTGCCTGTAATCATAATCCTCAGCAAAAAACCTGGATATATGATAAAAAAAATAATGACATACCAAACTTATGCGCTATTTCATTAAAGAAAAATCAAATATTACTAACCATCAAAAGCAATAAACGCACAGATTTTTCAGCTTCGGTATTCGATATTTTTTCAAAATACAATATCAATCCCGATTTAATCACGAACAATGTTTCATCTATATCGATAGTAATTGACGATAACCAACAAGAATTAACTCAAGAATCTTTGTTATCACAAAATCTTGTTACTGATTTGACAGATATCGGACAAATCGAAATACAAAAACAATCAGCAATCATTGCATTAATTGGCAACAATATTCACAAGCACCAATTAATTAATAACCTATTATTCGACTTTCTAAAGACTTATAATATTAACCCAATTTTTCATAGCTCAAGTCTACATAGCATTTGTTTTTTAGCAAACAGTTCGATAGCAGAGAACATCACTAAAGAACTACATAATGAATTATTTAAGGAGTATTAAATTGGAAATTTCTAAATTATTAAACCATCTTTCACAAAAAACCGATTTTTTAATCAACATATCTTTAGCTTTCATAGTTAAATTTACAATTGTTTTATTTATTATATTCGCCTTCTTTATTTTAGCTTTATTTATAAAGAAATGTATTTTGCGAATCTCACAAAAAACTAAGTCAAAAAAATATATTTTAAGATTAATAGCAGATTTTACAAAGGTTATTATTATTATTCTTGGTGTAATTACAGCCTTGGCAACAATTGGTTTAAATATGACTGCAATTATTACAAGTCTTGGACTTACGGGATTTGCTTTTGGTTTCGCATTTCAGGACTCATTATCAAATCTCTTAGCTGGATTGATGATACTTTTTTATCAACCGTATTCTGTAGGCGACAATATCGAAATAGAAAATCAACAAGGAGAAGTAACTGAAATAAATTTACGTTATACAATATTAAAATCTGGAGACAACAAAGTTTTAATACCTAATTCCAAAATGCTTAGCGTAAGTTTAGTATTAAAAGAAACACAAGATGAATAATATAACCTCAATTCGACATAAGAAAGCACGTCATCCCACAACTCTTTTCGTCTTCCTGCGGCTTGACCGCGGGATCCAATGTCCACGCGGCTCAACGTAATGAACGTTAAACATCCTTGTTACTGGATTCCGGCCAATCCATGGGGCGTTGTTGAATAAATGTTCCGTCATTCCCGCGCAAGCGGGAATCTCAAATTAGTTATTGAATAATGTCGAAATATAAATCGCGCCATGAAAGATTCATTTTCTCAATTAATTGTATT
>CAYFQQ010000002.1:0-6796 GCA_964345265.1 uncultured Coxiellaceae bacterium | reverse complement strand
GTAGAGTAAAAGATTTCAAGAGTATGTCAACCAGTTTTTAAAATGAGGGATATTCATAAGCAATCTATTCTTATTCTCGATTTTGGTTCACAATACACACAACTAATCGCTCGTCGAGTTCGAGAAGAAAACGTTTACTGTGAAATCTATCCATATGATATTCCCGAATCAGTAATTAAAGATTTCGCACCAAAAGGAATCATTTTATCAGGCAGTCCGCAAACGGTCACTTTGAAACAGGCTCCGTGCGCGCCACAAATCATATTCGATTTGGGTTGTCCATTATTAGGAATCTGCTACGGTATGCAAACTATGTCTGTCCAATTAGGTGGCCAAGTACAATCTGTCACTAAGCGAGAATTTGGATATGCTAGTGTTGAAATTCATGGCCATTCAAAATTACTAACCAGCATTGAAGATCATAGCAAAAATGGTCAAGCATATCTTGATGTATGGATGAGCCATGGTGACAAAGTAACTAGACTTCCACAAGGCTTTAATGTAATCGCCAGCACAGCTAATGCACCTTATGCCGGCATTGCTGATGAAACACGCAAATTCTATGGTCTGCAATTTCATCCCGAAGTAACTCATACTAAACAAGGGCAACGTATTATAGCTAGATTTATCCATGACATTTGTGGCTGCAAAAAACTTTGGACACCGGCTAATATAGTTGATGACAGCGCGCACGATATTATTCAGCAAGTAGGTAACAACGAAGTATTACTAGGAGTATCTGGCGGCATTGACTCTTCTGTGGCTGCTTTATTGTTGCATAAAGCCATCGGTGATCGATTAACTTGTTTATTCGTAGATACTGGTTTACTACGCCTAAACGAAAGCGATCAAGTAATGAACATGTTTGCCCAACATTTTGGAATTAAAGTAATTCGTATCGATGCTGAAAAACGTTTTTTTAAAGCACTTGCGGGTATTACAAACCCAGAGCAGAAACGTAAAACTATCGGCAAACAATTTATTAAAGTTTTCGAACAACAAGCAAAAAAATTAAAAAATATTAAATGGTTAGCACAAGGAACAATTTATCCAGATGTTATCGAATCAGCACAAACTAAGTTTAGCAAAGTTCAAGTAATAAAATCACACCACAATGTTGGCGGTTTACCCAAAAAAATGCATTTAAAATTAATCGAGCCAGTTCGCGAATTATTTAAAGATGAAGTGCGTAAGCTTGCTGTTGAATTAGGTATTCCTTACGACGTAGTATACCGACATCCATTTCCAGGACCTGGATTAGGAGTACGCATTATCGGAGAAGTTAAGAAAAAATATGCTGACTTACTTCGTCTAGTCGATAATATATTCTTAGAAGAATTATATAACGAAAATTTATATCACAAAATAAGCCAAGCATTTGCAGTATTTTTACCGATTAAATCTGTAGGAGTTATGGGCGATGTTAGAAAATATGAATATGTAGTTGCTCTGCGCGCTGTAGAAACTATAGATTTCATGACCGCAAACTGGGTACATCTGCCTCATGAGTTCCTAGGGAAGGTTTCCAACCGAATCATTAATGAAGTAGATGGCGTTTCCCGAGTTGTTTACGATATCTCAAGCAAGCCTCCTGCGACTATCGAATGGGAATAACAAACCAAGATGCTCACTGGATGCAACAGGCTATTGAATTAGCCCAGCACGCCAAATCCCAACATGAAATTCCGGTAGGAGCTATTTTGGTGCTGAATAATGAAATAATCGGTGAAGGATGGAATCAACCAATCGGTAGCACAGATTCAACTGCCCACGCTGAAATTATTGCTCTTAGAAATGCTGCAAAAAAACTTAATAATTACCGCCTGTTGAACACTACCTTATACGTTACTTTAGAACCCTGTATTATGTGTGTTGGCGCAATGATACATGCAAGAATTAAACATTTGGTATTTGGCGCATACGACCCTAAAGCAGGTGCTATTCAAAGCGTGTTTAACCTTCTTGATAACAAACAGTTAAATCACAAAATTTCATACCAAGGCGGAATATTAAAACAGGAATGTGGAGAATTGTTAACTCGCTTTTTTGAAGAACGCAGGAATAAATAAGGTTCTCTTTCAGACGTCATTCCACAACCCTTCTCGTCTTCCCGCAATTCTCCTGTCCTGCGGCTTTCTTTTTTGTCATCCCGCGGCTTTCTTTTTTGTCATCCCGCGGCTTTCTTTTTTGTCATCCCGCGGCTTGACCGCGGGATCTAGTACTCGATGTAGTTAATAACATCCTTGTTTCTGGATTCTTGCCAATCCCTGGCCAGAATGACGGAATAATTCCCTTTAGCCAATCCTTGGCCAGAATGACGAAATTAAATCCTTAAGTTGACGCCTATGCGCTTCTGCGGGAATGACTAAACATACAATTCTTATTATATTTTACAATTTAGTCACTAAATAAATAACAGCAGACAAAAATATACATATCGGAAGAGTTAATACCCAGGCAATCACCATGTTACCAACCACACCCCATTTCACTGCAGAAAAGCCTTTACTACTACCAGCCCCAACGATAGATCCAGAAATAACATGAGTTGTGCTAAGCGGAATACCTAAATGAGAAGCTGCAAGTAGAATTCCGGCAGCAGAAGTAGTGGCAGCAAAACCATGCACCGGCTTTAGTTTTATAATCTTAAAACCCATAGTACGGATAATTCTCCAGCCCCCTAGTATCGTTCCAAGCCCCATACTTGTGGCACAAATGATGGTAACCCAAATTGGTACATTAAATGATTTCAGAGAATAAAAACTAACTAATGCTAGAGTTACAATTCCCATAGTCTTTTGAGTATCATTTGCACCATGGCTAAATAACATTAAGCCAGAAGAAATTATTTGCAATTTACCAAAATATTTACTGGCACTTCTTGCACTAATTCTATGAAATACTCTAAATAAAGCAGATACAAAAAGAAAAGCAAAGATCATACCTATAATCGGTGATATCACCATTGGAATAATAACTTTGTATGCTACACCATGCATATTGACAATGCTTATTCCAGCATGAACAATCGAAGCCCCAATTAATCCGCCAATCAAAGCATGAGAAGAACTAGACGGTAATCCATAAAACCATGTAATAACATTCCAGATGATCGCACTCAACAACGCACAAAAAATAACTGTCTGATCTATACTCGAACTTGCGACTAAACCAACCCCAATGGTTTTTGCTACCTGAGTACCAAAAAAAGCACCTGCGAAATTTAATACTGCTCCATAAACCACTGCGATCCGAGGAGACAACACCTTAGTCGAAACGACTGTAGCTATAGCAGTCGCCGAATCATGAAACCCGTTGCTAGAGGCAAAAATTAATGCGGTAACAATTACTAAAATAAGAACTATTATTGTCACTGATTACCCTTTAAATTATTAACTAAGTATGTTTCAAAACTATATTCACAATAGTATCTGAGACGTTAAAACACAGATCAAGCGCTCCTTCAATGTTGTTATAAATATCTCTTAGCTTTATCACACTCAATGGATCGTACTTTCCTGAAAATAAATCTGACATAGCATGATAAAGAACCTCATCACCTTGAGTTTCAATTCCATCCATACGTTCATTACTTTGTGTAATTTCTTCAACTTTTTTAAAATTCCTAAATTTATTCACAATAAGATTTAATTCATCTGTTGCTTTCAACATCATATCAGATTGCTGCCTTAAAGTTCCCGGACATTCTGCTAATTTATGGGTTTTAAAAATTAAAGTGGCCCTAACTATTTTTCTAGTAATTTTATTCAACAGCAAATTAATTAGCTGAATGTCTTCTCTATCAATAGGTGTGACAAAAGCTGCATTTAAATGGACGAATATTTCTTTAGTTAGATCATTACTTTTGCGTTTTAGATCATGCGCTAAAATCATGCGATTTTCAGTTAAACCATCATGTATAACTTCAAATAAAATATCGGTCGCTTGGTGACAAATCTTTGCACTTTTCTCAAAATACGCAAAAAACATCTCCTCATTTGGTGGCAAAATTTTTTTCAAGAGTTTTTTAATCACAAAGCTCCTCCTTTCCAAAAATCACTTAAGTATGTTTCAGAACGATAGTTACAATAGTATCGGAGACGTTAAAACACAAATCAAGTGCACTTTCAATATTATTATAAATATCTCTTAGTTTTATTACAGTCAATGGATCATATTTTCCAGAAAATAAATCTAACATAGCTTGATAGAGAACTTCATCACCGTGAGTCTCAATTTCGTCCATACGCTCATTACTTTGAGTAATTTCTTTAACTTTTTTAAAATCCTTAAACTTATTTACGATAAGATTCAATTCATCCGCAGCCTTCAACATTACATTAGATTGTGTTCTTAAGGCTTGTGGATACTCTGTCAATTGGTAGGTTTTAAATATCAAAGTAGCTCTAACTATTTTTCTAGTAATTTTATTCAATAGTAAATTAACCTGTTGAATATCTTCCCTATCAATCGGAGTAATAAAAGTTACATTCAAGTGAGTTAATGTCTTTTTAGTTAAATCATTGCTTTTATGTTTCAACTCACGTGCTAAAGTCATACGTTCCCCAGATAAACCCTTATGAATAACGTCAAATAGTACAATAGCTGCTTGATGACAAATTTTTGCGCTCTCTTCAAAATAAGTAAAAAATACCCTTTCCTGAGGTAACAAAATTTTTTTCAAAAGTTTTTTTATCATAAGTAATTCCGATTGGTGGGCGATAGTGGAATCGAACCACTGACCCCTGCCGTGTGAAAGCAGTGCTCTACCCCTGAGCTAATCGCCCTTACAAAATCTCCTAATTTATGGCATCATATATACTTTTAAAAAAATTGCAATTTTGGAGTCAAATAACATGCAAGTACGAACCCGTTTTGCCCCGAGTCCAACTGGTTATTTACATGTGGGCAGTATACGTACTGCTTTATATTCATGGCTATACGCCCGCAAACACAATGGCAAATTTTTCCTTCGCATCGAAGATACAGATATCGAAAGATCAACCAAAGAAGCAATTCAAGTTATTTTAGATGCCATACACTGGTTAAGCTTAGACTATGACGATAAAGTTTTCTATCAATCTCAACATATGGATCGTTATAAGCAAATTATTCAACGCTTACTAAATGAAGGTAAAGCATATCGGTGTTATTGCTCTAAGCGGCGTTTAGATGACTTGCGGGAAAAGCAATTAGCCAAAAAACAAAAACCATGTTACGACGGTTTATGTCGCGAAAGAGACCCTGAAATTCCTGATCAGCCCTACGTAATTCGCTTTAAAAATCCTCGACAAGGATTAGTGAGTTTTGAAGATCAAGTGCACGGTACTATTGCTTTTCAGAACAGTGAATTAGATGATCTGATCATCACGCGTAGCGACGGTACACCTACATACAATTTATGTGTGATTATCGACGACATGGATATGAATATTACTCACGTGATTCGAGGAGTTGACCACATCAACAACACTCCTCGTCAGATCAATATTCTAAAAGCTCTAGGAGCAAAAGTACCAATTTATGCACACGTACCAATGATCTTAGGAGAAGATGGCAAGAAATTATCAAAACGTCATGGTGCAGCCAGTGTGACTCAGTATCGTGATGATGGATTTTTACCTGAAGCACTGCTGAACTATTTAGTTCGTTTAGGTTGGGCCTATGGTGATCAAGAAATATTTTCTTTCGACGAGATGATAAAATTCTTTGAACTAAAAGATATTAATAAAGCAGCATCTACATTCAATAAAGAAAAATTGCTTTGGCTCAACCAATACTATATGAAAACCAAAGATCCCGAACTTATTGCTAAATATTTGCAATACCAGATGGATAAACTAAATATTGACACTAGTCAAGGACCAAAACCTTCACAAGTTGTAACAGCTCAAGCCGAACGTTGTCACACATTACGAGAAATGGCTGAGAAAAGCCGTTATTTCTATCAAGATGTAACTGACTATGAAGATAAGGCACGCAAATTCCTCACGCCAGAAATTATTCCGATTATGAACGAAATTAAAGATAAACTTCAAAATTTAGAAAATTGGAGTGCTGAAAGAATTCATCAAATTATTATCAGCACAGCAGAAAAATTTGTACTAAAATTAGGTAAGGTGGCACAACCAATTCGAGTGGCAGTAACTAGTGGCACCATCTCACCTCCAATCGACATAACTTTACAATTGATCGGTAAACAACGAGTAATTAAAAGATTAGACAAAGCTCTAAAATCGATTGTTTCTTGACAGTTCGCTACTAGCCGCCTAAAATCGCCACTCTTTGGTTTGTATGTGGGGGCTATAGCTCAGCTGGGAGAGCACTTGTATGGCATACAAGAGGTCGGCGGTTCGATCCCGCCTAGCTCCACCAATAAAAAAATGTCCCCATCGTCTAGCGGCCTAGGACAGTGCCCTTTCACGGCAAAAACACGGGTTCGAGTCCCGTTGGGGACGCCAATAAAATCAACAGGTTATAGATGAACTGCCTATAGTAAATTACGTTTTATACAATATTTATACAAAACATGGCACAGAAATATTGCCTGACAAGAGCTATAAACGTATCATTGAAAAGGTAAAGAAAATTAAACAACAATTATAAACAACCCACCTTATAGAGCAATTCCCATTTGTCTTTAAATTGCATTCCTTCTTTTCTAAGCTTTTGACGGTTAATCACTTGTCGATTACCCTTAGGGTTTTTATAGAGCAGCGATTTTATTTTTATGGAAGGAATAACCCAGCATTCTGGAAGGGGAGTATGATTATCGATTTTATCTAAAAACGAAACT
>CAYFQQ010000001.1:0-2826 GCA_964345265.1 uncultured Coxiellaceae bacterium | reverse complement strand
TGATGCTGTCATTCTCGCGAATGCGAGAATCCATTTAATTTGGGGCTCTTTGGATACCCGCCTTCGCGGGTATGACGTGAAATAGCACTTAAAATTGGTCAAAATTAGAATTGCTGTTAATTATACGTGATAATTGATTTATTCGAAATAGAACATTATTTTGAAATAAGTATCGGTGACCAAATATTTTTTAGCAGCATGAAATGGTTGTGTCGAAGTAACGGCTTTAATTGCTAAATTATCAAGTGTTTTTATTCCCGATGATTTAATAATGTTGATAGAATTCAGTGTACCTTGCGGTGTCAATAAAAATTGTATTAATACCGACCGAGAATCTAAGATTCTAGGCAGATTGTAAACATTTTCATTGATGTAATGTTGAATTTGATTGTGTAATAGTATTAATAAGTGTTGATTTTTACCAATATGCTCATATGTCATTGTGGATTTAATTTTGAGTCCATGGATTGTCGTCTTTGCGGGAATGATATGTTTAGGAGATTTGAGTAAAGCCGATGGGCGATACTTTTGGAATTCGTATTTGGAAATAATATGAGGCTGGTTTACTACGTAAGCTTGTACCATATGCTGATAGCCAATTCGTTGTATTGAGTTTGATTTAAAATAAGTGAGTAGTAATAAAACAACAAAAACATGTATAGCGATGGAATAACATACAGCGATAAGATAACAACGAATCATTTATATTTTCACTGTTAAATTTAACATCGCATTGATACCTGGTGCAGGAAAGTAGTAAGTAGCTAACCCTTCCCTACCATAGCCGTATATAGCATATTCATTATAATGTTTATTAGTAAAGTTATTAATCCGTAGTGTTATTTTGCAATGTTTAAAGTTGTAATTAATTGCAGAATTAAGAACCATAAAACCATTTAATTTATTGCCAACATTTTCTATGTCACCAGCTGGATATCGACTGCCTGTGTAAATTCCTTCTAATAATATATTGCAGTGTTTATTTAAATAAAAATAATTGGCCAGGTAAAATCGATTGCGAGCTACGAACGGAATTTGGTTGCCGTGATTTCGTCCTGAGCTAAATATAGCGTCGATATAGCTATATCCACTGGTTAATTTCCATTTTGGCAGAATCAAATAATTAATATTGAGCTGTAAACCGTTACGTCTTGTTGGTGGCAGATTTTCGTTATAACCGAAATATTTTGAATTGACGAAAGGTATAAATAATATTTCATTTCTTAAATTTAATTGGTAGATATTAATATCAATATTTGAAATTTTTGACTTCCATGTTGTTCCTAACATATAAGATACTCCTGTTTGAGTTTTTAACGGTTTATTTTTATAACTCCAAACACTCTCACCACCCTTAGGAAATCGATAACTTCCAGCACGACGAACGTAGAATTGCAGATTATGATTGAACCGATAGGTAGCCATTAAACTACTAACTGTTGCATGATTATTTTGTTTGCTATTAATCGAGTTTAAGTTCAGTTTGGCATATGCAGTTCTAGCACCTGCAGTAAAAAGCAATTTAGGATTGATTGGTAATTTAACTTGTCCATAAAAAGCATTTTTTAATTGACTTGCATTAGAATTATAATTGGTATTTTTAAAATAATAACTACTGTCTTGAAAATTAAGTCCGGTATTTAATAGTAAACTATTATTAAATATGTTAATTGTCCCAATCAATGCTGGATGTAGCTGACCAATTTTACGCTGCTCATTATATTTAGTAGTCAGTACACCGTTACCAGACATATTGTTTAAGTTACCATTTATTTTAAATCGCCAGTTCTGGTTAATGCTATTTTCTATTTTTCCTGAAACTTTATTAATATTTTGATCATTAAAGTCGGTATTATTTCTGGCCTGACGACGATTTTGATGTGTTTCTTCAGCGGTTAAAGCTCCAGGAAATAGTAAATGAGTATTTGCGTGCTCAAAATCGATATAAGTATTGATCTGTTCTTTCTTGTAAATTACTTTGCCATTTATTATACCATCTCGATAATTATTGTGCTTGCGATAATTATTAGTATTTAAAAGTCGAGCATAAAAACTATAGTTAAGAATGTCAGTTAACTTATCAGCTAAATTTACTTCTCCATACATAGTGTTAAAACTACCATAATTGATCGCAATTTGATGACGTGGTTTATCATCAGGCTTTGTGATGATTTTAATTACACCACCAACAGCTTGATCACCATGTAAAACTGATTCACTGATTGGCAAGATTTTTATTTCCTCGATGGTAGATAGTGGGATTATATTTAAGTTAGGTGCTGCAATATCAGAATGAGTTAGTGGTTGGTCATCTATTAAAATTAGTGTGTTGCTGTTAGCATTATCTCCAAAGCCGCGAATACTAACTGTAACTGAGCCACCTTGTCCATTTAACTGTGACACTTGGACTGAAGGAATGGTTTTAAGAATATTTACAAGAGTTTTTGCGCCACTATGCCTAATTGGCTTAGCAGTGATAGTAGTTATTGCCGTTTTTGTTGAAAAATCTTTTTTTGGATTATTATGCTTTACTACTATAGATGGCACAGTTTGTACGTTTAAAGCATAGCTTTTATGTACTAATAAAAGAATTGCAATAAATAGTATAAAACGAATATTGGTCATGGAAATACTTTTTTGAATCGTAAATCTATATATTGTATAGATATAAGTAATAGAACTCAATATTTAGTAGGCTCTAATCATCTAATCAGCAATTCTAATTTTGACCAATTTTAAGTGCTATTTCACGTCATACCCGCGAAGGCGGGTATCCAAAGAGCCCCAAATTAAATGGATTCTCGCATTCGCGAGAATGACAGCATC